>JAIRYC010000016.1 GCA_031267965.1 Oscillospiraceae bacterium
TTTCCATTATACAAGTAAACTATGAACACCTTTTTATTATCCCGAAGTTTTATACCGTAAAGCCTTTATTTACAGGGGTGGCGGTGCAATCTTCGGGATAATTATTTCCTCGGGATAAGATGGGCATGGTGGCGGCAATGCTGACAGGTGAAAATCCGACTTGGAGCGGCCGCCCGACAGAGCTTGTCAAAAAGCTCGGTTTGGAGATACAGCCAAACACTTTAACGCAACGGTTAAATGTGAACGCCGGACGGTTGCAGACGGAGTACAATATCCGCTATGAAAATACCCGCACACACAGCGGGAGAGTTATAAAACTCGTTCTTAGTGAGGAAACGGCGTGACGATGGTGACGGTCGTGACGGTATCTGTGGGAGTGGGTGCGGTATCCAAAACACCGTCACCACCGACACGACCGTCACGGGGAGCGGGGAAAAAGTCAAGGGGGGCATACTTGCGGGTGGAGATTTCCCGCAGGGAAATACAACCCGAACCCCTTTACTTTTTGCCACGGATAACACTTGCCGCCAGAGGGAAAGCAACGCTTTTCCTCCTGCCTAACGGCGAGTGAAATAAAGTTTAGGCAAGCCATGCGGCTGCCCTTTTCAAAGGGCATTGAGCATTGGGGAATCGTCCGCAGACGATGGGGCAAAGCCCTTTCCCCCTCGGAGAGCGCAATGCGCTTTTGATACGGAGTGTCAAAAGTGCCTTTGCGTTACTTTTGACAAAAGTAACAAAACCCCGGCTTGCGCCGGATACCACCCGAAAAGAAAAGGAGGGTAGATTTTATGCAACGAACAATCAGCGTAATGGTAGGAAAAGGCTCGGTCAGCCACAACAGCCGCAAATTCCACGCCGCAAATACAGACCCGGCGCGTTCCGACTTAAACCGTTCCTATTGTAACGAAAATATACGCCAAGTGTACCGCGAAATGTTTGACGGGGCGGTTAGCCGCTATAACGAAAAACAGACCCGCAATGACCGTATGATAGAAGATTATTACGAGAAAATACGCTCCAGCAAACAGGAAAAGCCGTTTCACGAAATCATTTTGCAAATTGGGAACAAGGACGATATGAACGCCCAAACCGAAAACGGCGAGATTGCCGTAAAGATACTTGATAAGTATATGCAGTCCTTTCAATCCCGAAATCCCAATATGCGGGTGTTCTCGGCACATCTCCACATGGACGAGGCAACGCCGCATTTGCACATTGACTTTGTGCCGTTCACCACAGGCAGTAAGCGCGGTTTGGACACGCGAGTGTCGCTCAAACAAGCACTTGCGGCACAGGGATTCCACGGTGGCAGCAGACAGGAAACAGAGTGGAATCAATGGGTAGTTTCGGAAAAAGAAAAGCTCGCGGCAGTAATGGAGCGCCACGGTATACTATGGGAGCATAAGGGAACTCACGAAAAGCATTTATCTGTTTTAGATTATGAGAAGAAAAAGCGAGCCGAAGAAGTCGCGCAGTTAGAAGTCAAAATTGGAGATTTACAGGGCAATGTCGTGAAAACGCAAAAATCGGCTGATAAGATACAAGCCCGATTAGACAAGCTGCAAGAACGTGAAAATCTGATTGACTTGAATGTGGGAACATTTGACAATGACCCCAAATGGCAGTTGCCGGAGCCGGGAATGTTAATGACCGCAAACTCTTATAAATCCAAAATCGTTGAGCCTTTTATTAGGAAAATGAAAAAGGCGATTGGGAGTATCATTGCTCAATATTTGCATTTGAAAACGACGGTGAATGATTTGAAAAGCAGACTATCACGCGCTTACGCTGATAACGATAGATTGACGGATAGGATTGATAAGATAGGACAGGAAAACACACGGCTTGTTGAAACGGTCAAGGATTACAGGCGTGTGCGTAAGGTGCTTGGGGAGGAACAAACGGATAACATTATAAGCCGAGCCAAGATAGAGGAACAGGCGTTAAAACGCCCTATGCGGTCGAAAGGGTATTACGAGAGATGATTTGTTGGAAACAGCAGAAATAGAATTTGCTATCGTGAATTTTCGATTGACTTCTGCGGGCGAGCATGATATACTATAAAAAAGCATTTTAGGCTTGATGAGGTGTGAGAATGATAATCAGCTATAATAAGTTGTGGAAACTGTTGATTGATAAGAAAATGAACAAAAAGGATTTGCGGTTAGCTGCCGGAGTTAGTACTTCGGTAATTGCTAAGTTGGGTAAGGGCGAGAATGTTACAACCGATATTTTGCTGAAAATATGCAAAGTCCTTGACTGCGATATCTCTGAAATCATGGAAATTGAAAGCGAATAGGGGTGATGATGATGTCTGGTCAAAATTTGAAATTTATTGATTTGTTCGCCGGAGCTGGCGGTCTGTCGGAAGGTCTTGCAGAATCGGGCTTTCATGGCTTGTTTGCCAGTGAGATTGTTGGCGAGTACGCACAAACATATAAAAAGAATCATCCCGGTACGGAAGTAATGACCGCAGATATTCGCAGCCTTGATGCCGAAGAAATACGGCAACAGTTAGGTGTTGAGCGTGAGGAATTGGATTTGCTTGCAGGAGGGCCTCCGTGTCAAGGCTTTTCTATCAATGCGCCGATTCGTAGCATTTTAGACGAGCGGAATCATTTGTTCAAGGAGTATTTACGCTTTGTAGATGCGTTTGCGCCCAAAGCGGTCTTAATTGAAAATGTGCCGGGTTTGGTATCATTTGAAGATGGTGCGACACTTCATGCTATTTTAGATGCCCTTGCCGAACTTGGTTACGGAGCGGGTGTTAGAATACTCGGTGCGGCTTACTATGGCGTACCACAAATGAGGTGGCGTACTGTTATCCTAGGATTGCGCGGCAAAAATCTTCCTCAAGCGGCCTTCCCAGAGCCGATATATCACGCGCCGATTCGTCCTAACTTTACGGCAACATTTGATGGGCAATCCCTCGTGAAATTCCCTACCGCAGAAACAGATTCAAAATTTGTTACCGTAAAAGAGGCATTGGATGATTTGCCTTCGTTAAAAAACGGCGAACAAGGAGAACAGGTCAAGGAATACGCCATTGACCCTACCTGCGATTATCAAAGGCGTTCCCGCATTGGTTCTGTGGGAGTAGTCAATCATGAGGCTTCGCGCCTCTCCCCTATAAACATAGAGCGGTTACGGTTTATTGCGCCGGGTGGAAACTGGACGGACATTCCCGATGAGTTGTTGCCAAAAGGAATGCAAAAAGCAAGAAAGTCAGACCACACCAAAAGATATGGCAGGGTTTCCCCAGATGGCTTGGCCTCCACAATCTTGACCAAATGTGATCCGCATTGGGGTTCGTATTTTCACTATTCGCAGGATAGGTCATTTACAGTCCGTGAGGCGGCAAGAATACAGTCTTTCCCAGACCATTTTGTGTTTACAGGGACACAGGCACAGCAGTTTGCACAAGTAGGGAATGCTGTTCCTCCGCTCTTGGCAAAGGCTGTCGGATTAACGATAAAATCCATGTTGGAGGAAGGTGTTTAAGCGTGGCAGGATACATAGCAGAATTTTTCGGTTATCGTTCAGAAGATAAATCAACCGAAGCATTGCAAGCGGCGGCAAAGCGGACTTGTCCGTTTCTCGGCAGTCAATGCACTAAGATTTTATCCCGTGACCGGGATATTGCCGGAGTTTGTGCTGTCCGGGCGAAAAGCAAAGATGCTCCTACGGTAATTTGTTGCCCAAATCGGCTATATGCTGATGATTATAGAATGCTTCGCACAGTAGCTTTCAGCGCATTTAAGCAAGAATTGAATCTGTATGCGGGTCGGGCATCCGTAGAAAAAGCAAAAATAGAAAATGGCGCAGTTGCGGTGTTCGGCCATGGTTGGGGTGGCGAATTACGTTTGCCGCGCCGTGAGGGTACGGGTTCATATTTTGTTGACTGGGTTCTTGCCAGATTAGATGGGAACGGAGAACTGGCAGAACTTACTGCTATTGAGGTTCAGACGATTGATACAACGGGAAATTATCGTTCAGCTCGTGAATCGCTTTTGAATAGCCGTGAAATCACAGCAGATACAGTCGGCTTGAATTGGGAGAATGTGTCTAAGCGAATTATCCCACAAATCATTTATAAGGGGCAAGTTCTTCAACGTGAGGATTTGTGCAAAACGGGGCTTTACTTTGTCTGCCCACAGCCAATTTATGAGCGTGTCTTGAATCGCTTGGGCGGCAAAGACAGGATTCCTAAATTTCCGTCACAGCCAGCATCTATACATTTTCTTTCGTATGATTACAGCGAGAGTGAATACAAAGACGGCTGTATTACACCGTTAGGAATAATGGAAGAGCATTGCACTACGGTGTATAAGGTGCAAGAGGCGTTCTCGGCGGTCAGCTTGCCGGAGGGCAATGTTTACAGGGATGCCATTATGCGCTCATTGTACGATTGAGGACTTTGAGCAGTCGCGTTAAAAAGCGTCTAATCGGGTTGTAAAAGAGTTTACCAATGAGTTTTGCCTTGAAGACGGCAACATTGATTGGGAAAAGCTTGTAGAGTTTAATTCGGGGAGATAAGAAATCCCTAAATTCAATTTGAAAGGAAAGATTTATCAATGGCCTTTGGGATATTTGTCATGGCGGCTGTATGAGCCACACCAAGCAAAATATTAATGAAAAAGATTATTTTTGTAAAATGTATAAAAGAGTATTCAGCCACATAGAAAAAACACTAAATGATGCAATTGCTGGATAGACATAAATATATTAAGAAGCAAGCCTCAATTCGCCCTATGAGCTTGTTTCCGATTCAAACAATTTTCTCAATGCCGGCTCCTCCATAACAGCGTGAGTGGCTCCGTAGACCATGAATATTCGATTGTTCGTCTCAAGAGCCTTGGCAATATCGGTAATAATTTTTTTATCGCGACTATTAGACCACTCCGCATCTATCATATTGATTAAACTGTAATTTTTTGACGGAATTGGATTGTGGAGATCAGGCATTTCGGAATCAAGAGTTCTTAAGTTAATTGGACGGCCGATAATTTGCTCACCCAGCTCTAGAGCGCGACTCGGAGAAAAGTCAAAATCCGGCCAGTTGGTGCCAGACTTTATATAATCAATATAAGGTTTGGCATATTCTTCAAAACTTAGCTCCTGCTCCTTTTTGGAATAGTGCCTAGCCGCATAAAGTAAATGCCAAGTAAAAATCTCGTCTTTTGAAAACCCTTGTTCAGACAAATAATCAAAGAATTCTTTGGCACTTGGTTCTGGGCAATGCCAGTAAATTCCTTTTTCTAGTGCTAACTTAAGCGTAAAACCTGGCTCGCCATATTTAGCAACGACTTCTTCAGATGGCATACTAGAAATTTCTCTGGCTTTTTCGTCTGTCCAGATTGCGCCTTCAATGAAAACCATATCGGGCTGAAATCTCTCAAAAGAAGTTTTTATTTGATTCAACATTGAAGAATCAGAATCAAATGTATGTCTTGCACCGAAATAATGTAAGCTTTTATCACCATTAGAAAGTTCATATGTATAAGGAGTAGAATGATTGATGCTTGCATACTCTTCAAACGTCATTATATCCTGTAATGCTGATTTTAGTGTATCTGGAGTGACTGAAAAATTGTAATGCTTTTTAGGTTCTTTGTCCACTTACCCTCCTTTGGCTTATCCTTTAGAGGCCATCTCACAAAAAAGGACAACCGTTGCTGGTTGTCTACACCGAAACAGTATTTTGCCTACTATTTATATAATGGTTGCCCTATTGCATAGGCAAAATACAAAAATTACTGATTCACTGATTCAATGTAGACATTATCAGTATACCATTAAGTCAATAATTGAAAAGCTCAAACTGTTTTTATGACAGCTTGGGCTTTTTTACAACACCCTTCACCCACTACCACTAAAAGCCACTTTTTATCTATTACCAACTGTCCAATCGCTTGCCAATGGTGCGGCATATGTTCTTGCATTTGCAACTCCTGTGACATATTGTATCGGCACAAATAACAGATAAAGCAAGGAGACACCTATGCAAGACAAGAAGAATAACAACGTAAAAGGTGCGGCAAAAGATGCGCCAGCGGTCAAGAAATACCGCACGATTCTAGCCGACCCGCCCTGAGATATCCTCCAGCGGGGCAACAACGGCGCCATCAAGCACTACGACCTTATGAGCGTAGACTGTATCAAGAAAATGCCCGTCAAAGACTTGGCGGAAGACAACGCCCACTGTTGGCGCTGGGTGACCAACAGCGGATTCTTGATGAACCAGCAGCGGAAGTTGTGCGGCAGATTTTTCGCTGGTGCCTGGCTGGGCTTGGCCCTACGCATATCGCTAAAAAGCTTCGGGAGGAACAAATACCCACGCCCACCGAGCATATGCTACGCATGGAGCTAAAGGTCAAGCAAAAACCGTTAACCATTCCCTGCGATTGGGGGAGCGCAACGATCAGGGTCATGCTATCCCGCCGCGAATACCTTGCCCGAACTCTTGTCTGGCGCGTGAACGTCAATCCGCTCAATCAATTCATGGAGAAGAGAGTGCAGAAAATTACGGTACACCTTAACTTCATAGGGGCTATCGGGAAACTTGATATTCTTACCCCGGAAACGGCTGGTTCGGCAGAAATTGAAAGCCTTTGCCCGCAAACTGGAATCGCGGCGCAAAATTTGGCTTTTGGGCTCTGCTGAGAATACTGTTTTATCGGTTGTTAGCCTAGAACGTTTTTCGTTAAGCATTGCTTGTATTGCGGAAAACAAGTGTTTCTGTTATAATATCCTTCATAACCCATATGGGGGTGTTTTTGGTACTTATACATCGAAATAGAGAGGAAAAACGTTATGGAAGTCACAAGGGATTTGGTGCTATATCTTGAAAGGCTGGCGCGCATTGAGCTGGGCGAAGGCGAGCGCGAAACCACGCAACGGGATTTGCGGGACATTTTAACATACATGAACACGCTTGGCGAGCTGGACACGAACGGCGTCGAACCGCTTTCGCACGCGTTCCCCGTTGTGAACGTTATGCGCGCGGACGAAGTGATACCTTCACGCGAACCGGCAGAGATTCTTGCGAACGCGCCCAACCGCAAGGGTAATTGCTTCCGCGTGCCCAAAACAGTGGAATAGCGCTCTTCAGATGATTGCTCAGCCATACGAATACAAAAAAACGGAGGGTATCCCATGTCAGAACAATCTACCCTGTTTTCCTGCAATTCACAGCTTTCTGTGCAGGATTTCTATGCCTTTGTGCGCTGCAAGCTCACACGTGGTCAGCACCTGATGGCGGTGTACATTGGCCTTAGCGCATTTTTGCTGCTCTTTACACTTCCTGTCAGCTTTGTTGAGGGCTTTGATCTGTTGCTGTTTATCGGCCTGCTGGTCAGCGAGGTCATTTGGTGGGGATTGATATTCGGTATCATTTTGGGCCTGACACCGATCGGGCAGTATAAAATGATTGAAACACGCTTTTGCTTCCAGCTGGAGTATTCGTTTCAGGATACCTTTGTGACGGTCAGCGGTGCGCGCCCGGGCTACAGCCATGTGCAAACGCTGGATTACAGCTTGTTCCACAAGGTGGTTGAAACGAAAAAGTCCATATTCTTCTTCATTGAGCAAAACGGTGTTGATGGACTGATTATTGCCAAGGAACAGTTGGGCGATGAACAATTGGTTTGGCTGAGGGGATTTTTGGCGCATAAGCTGGGCGGCAGGTTTAAGGGGATGGCAAAATGACGGAGCGGGACACCCCTTTTGCGGACATTCATGAACAGGCGCTGATTGAAATCACTACTTCGCTCACGTGGAAGGATATGCGGCAGGCTTACGTTGATCAATTGCTCACAAAGCCTATAATTGGCTTGCTGTTGGCGATGCCCCCGTTTGTTGCTATTGTTTTGTTTCCAAAGCTTTTGCTTTTGCCGAGCGGTGTTATTTTCATTCTTGCTTGGGCGGCAATGATATTATGCATTTTTAGGATCTACAAAGCACAATACAAGTTTTTGCTAAAAAAGAGGTTTGTTTCTGGCACGGACACGGTTGCATTCAGGGAAAATTTGTTTACGCACAAAACAAAAAGCGTGGTTCGCGAAAGCACAGTGCGTTTTAACTGCGACTTTGCCGGAGCGCTGGAAATGAAAAATGCGTTCTATTTAAAGCGTATAACCGGCAAAATGAACATCTTTCCAAAAGCACAGATCCCGCCCGACAAAACCAATTGGCTGCGCGGATTCTTTGCGCATAAATTCAGCGGCAAATTTAAACCCAAATAACATAAAAGCCATACCAACAAGGAGCCATCATGGAACTTTTGGAACTCACCGCGCTTGAGCTTAGCGCAAAAATCCGCGTGGGCGAACTCACCGTGCGTGAAGCGCTCGACGCTGCCTACCGCGCCATTGAGCTTGAGGAGCCACGCATCCATGCATTTGTGAGCCTGTGCAAGGAGCAGGCTTATGCCGAGGCGCTTTCCGTTCAGGAACGCATTGACGCAGGCGAGGAGCTTTCGCCGCTGGCCGGCGTGCCTATCGCTGTCAAGGATAACATTTGCACCAAGGGTGTGCGCACCACCTGCGGCTCGCGGATGCTGGAAGGCTTTACGCCCACCTATAACGCTCATGTGGTGGATTTGCTTGAACAGGCGGGGCTTGTCGTCATTGGCAAGACAAACATGGACGAGTTTGCTATGGGCAGCACAACCGAAACCTCCGCTTTGGCGGATACCCGCAACCCGGTCGACGCCGAACGCGTACCCGGCGGTTCCTCTGGTGGGAGCGCGGCGGCTGTTGCGGCCGGTGAAGTATGGCTGGCGCTGGGGTCGGACACAGGCGGTTCAATCCGCCAGCCGAGCGCGTTTTGCGGTGTGACGGGGCTTAAGCCTACATACGGCAGCGTTTCACGCTACGGTCTTGTTGCGTATGCGTCCTCACTGGACCAGATTGGTCCCATTGGCAAAAACGCTGCTGACTGCGCCGCGCTTTATGCGATCCTCCGCGGCAAAGACCAACGTGACGCAAGCAATATGGAAGCAGAGCCTCTGGATATAGCGGCGGTGGAAGGCTACAGGCTGACGGGCAAGAAAATCGGCATGCCGCGCGAATTTTTTGGCGAGGGCTTACAGGCTGACGTTGCCGCTCGTGTACAGGAGGCGGCTGAAAAGCTCGCGGGGCTTGGTGCGGAAATGGAGGAATTCGACCTGCCGGTTGCCAAATATGCCGTACCGGCTTATTACATTATTGCCTGCGCGGAAGCGTGCAGCAACCTTAGCCGCTATGACGGCATCAAGTACGGCTTTAGCGCGCCGGAGAGTGAGGACCTGCGTTCGGCCTACGTCAACAGCCGGAGTCAAGGCTTTGGTATGGAGGTCAAGCGGCGGATTATGCTGGGGAATTTTGTGCTCTCCAGCGGATACTACGACAGCTACTACAAAAAAGCCTTGCAGGTCAAGCGCTTGGTGCAGGACGCGTTCACGCGGGCGTTTGAAAAATATGACATGGTGCTCGGACCTGTCTACCCGACCACTGCGTTAAAGCGCGGCGAGGGCTTGAGCGACCCGCTGAAGCTCTATCTGGGCGACATCTATACCGTCATGGTCAATCTGGCGGGGCTGCCGGCCATTGCATTGCCCTGCGGCGCGGATGCGGACGGGCTGCCTGTGGGCTTGCAGCTCATCGGCAAACCGTTTGACGAAGGGTCGTTACTTGGCGCAGGAAGGGTATATCAGCGAAAAGCGCAGGAGAATTGAGGAGGTTTTTATGAGCAACAGCGAAAGAAAGGCACAAGGGTTACCTTATTGCTATGACGACCCGGATATTATGGGTGAACAGCTGCGATATCAGGAGATGTTGTGCGACTACAACGCCACCCGCCCAACGGAAAACGAGCGCAAGCAGGGGCTTTTGCGGGAAATGTTCGCCGAAATTGGCGAGGACTGCCATGTAGAAACACCGCTGCACGCCAACTGGGGCGGCCACCATGTGCATATAGGCAGCGGCGTCTATCTCAATTCCGGTGTAACCCTGGTTGATGACGCAGAGATTTTTATCGGCGACAACTGTCTCATCGCGCCGAACGTGGTCATCAGCACTTCCGGTCACCCGATTTTGCCTATTCTGCGGGAACATCACTATGTTTATAACTTGCCGGTGCGGATTGGCAAAAACGTGTGGATTGGTTCGGGGGTGCAGATTTTGCCTGGCGTAACCATTGGCGACAATGCCGTTATCGGCGCAGGGAGTGTGGTTACGCGCGATATTCCCGCGAATGTGGTTGCAATGGGTGCGCCTTGCCGTGTTGTGCGGGAAATTGGTGAAAAGGACAGGGTTTATTATTATCAGCGGAGGATGCTTGATATTTGGGAATAAAAAACGCAATCAACGAAGGAGAAGTAACGATGGAATACGCGTTGAGAGATGGCTAAATAAGGAAGTAAGTGTATAAAATGACTGACATAAGATTTTTTTGTTGAAATTTGGATAAAGGGAATGGAACAGGAGAATGTTGGGGTATGGAGTTATTTGCTATCCTGCAAAGGTGTAGAAAAACAGAGAGCGGCATTTGCTTGAGCGGTGAGGTCCCTAATCAAAACAGCGATGAAAGCATTCAGTTAACATTGGGATTTGATTCTTCCGAAAAGGACGATGAATACCAAATGAAGTATAAAAATATAAGTGATACACGCGCGGCTCTGTTTGCCGCAGTTGCCGCGCTGGAGCTACTGAAAGAACCGTGTAGTATTTCACTTTGGACTGATATAGGAAATATATATCAGTATTGGAATGAGGGGAATGTAGTTAAATGGTTTGATGGAAACAAAAAGAGCAAGAAACATATGGATTTGTGGAAACGATTTATAATTCAATCTGAGCGGCATGAGATTGAAGTTATTCCATGGAAAAACAAGCTTTTTGAATCCAACTCAAAATATATGCAGCTTCGTGATTTATGCCTTGGGGCATTGCGCAAATAATTTATAGAATAACTAGGAGAAAGTTACCATGCAATACGAAATTGTCATCGGTCTGGAAGTACACACAGAGCTTGCCACCGCAAGCAAAATCTTCTGCGGCTGCACAACCAAGTTTGGCGGCGAACCGAACACACACGTCTGCGAGGTATGCTCCGGTATGCCCGGCGTGTTGCCTGTGCTCAACCAACAGGTGGCGGCGTTTGCTGTCCGCACAGGGCTTGCCACAAACTGCGCTATCACGCAATATAACAAGTTTGACCGCAAAAACTACTTCTACCCCGATTTGCCCAAGGCGTACCAAATCAGCCAGCTTTATCTGCCCATTTGCCGCGAGGGCTGGGTACAGATCAGCGGCAAAAAGGTGCGCATCCACGAGATTCACATGGAGGAAGACGCTGGCAAGCTGATTCACGACCCATATGACGACGTGACACTGGTGGATTACAACCGCTGCGGTGTGCCGCTGTTGGAAATCGTCAGCGAGCCTGATTTGCGCTCCGCCAAGGAAACGATAGAGTACCTTGAGAAGCTCCGCGCGATTTTGCAATACACGGGCGTATCTGACTGCAAAATGCAGGAAGGCTCCTTCCGCGCGGATATCAACCTTTCCGTGCGCCCGATAGGTCAGGCGGAATTTGGCACGCGCACCGAGATGAAAAACATGAACTCCTTCAAGGCCATTGCCCGCGCCATTGAGAGCGAGAGCAAGCGTCAGATTGCGCTGATTGAAAGCGGCGGCATCGTCACACAGGAAACACGCCGCTGGGATGACAACAAGGGAAAGTCCTTTGCTATGCGCACCAAGGAGGACGCGCACGACTACAAGTATTTCCCGGAGCCGGATTTGCCGCCCATCGCCATCAGCGACGAGGAAATTGAAAGTGCCCGTGCTGCGCTTCCCGAGTTGCCTGATGCAAAAAAAGCAAGATATATTCAAGAATTCGGCCTGCCGGAATATGACACGGAAATTATCACACGCTCTGTGGAACTGACGCGTTTGTTCGAGGAGGCGAGTGCTGTCTGCGGTGCGCCGAAGGACACAGCCAACTGGATGATGACGGAGGTTCTGCGCCTGATGAGCGACGCGGGTACGCTGCCTGAGGATCTGGCGTTTGATTTTGTGTCGCTGGGCAAGGTAATTGCGCTGGTCAGCAGCGGAAAGATTAACCGCGGCACGGGCAAAAAGGTGTTTGCTAAGGTCTTTGCGGAGAATGTGGAGCCGGAAAGCTATGTCAAAGAGAACAACCTTGCGCTGGTGACGGACACGGCCGCAATCCGCGCGGAGCTTGAAGCCGTTGTTGCGGCTAATGAGAAGTCCGCTGCGGCGTATAAGGGCGGCAAGGAGCAGGCGTTCCAGTATCTGATTGGCCAAGGGATGAAGGCGCTGAGGGGAAAAGCATCGGTCAATATGGTGACGGAATTGCTGCATGAGCTTGTGGGAGCGTGAAAATCCTGCCGATTTGAGGAGGAAAAGCATGTTTTTTGATTTTTCTATGTAATTTTATTGATTTTTACACAGCAAATTGATATAATGAACACGTTTGAGCAAAATTGAGGTGAAATTATGTCCTATGAAACCTTAGAAAAGATTTTTTATCAAGACAGAGTTCATTATGAACAAGAAGTAATTGCCCGCAGAGAAAATCCATGCGCCGTGCATTTGCCTGTCTCAATTCACGGCAACCCAGCTTTTTACTTAAATCTTCCAGAGGTTACGGATCAGCTTGAACTGATAACATTCACTGGGCTTGAAATTCGAGAGCTTTTTGATACACTTCCGGAAAAGGCACAAGAACGGCTGTGCACAAAAGCTATGCTGCAAGAGATTTTGCATACAAACGAGGTGGAGGGCATTCACTCTTCTCGCAAGGAATTGCGGGAAGCCTTTGATTCGTCACAACGAAAACAAAAAAAGAAGCCAATTAAATTCGAAGGACTTGTTCGTGTTTACTCTCAAAAACAAACACATCCCGAACTGATGATTATAGGCTTAGAGTCTATTCGTGAATTTTATGATATAGCAATTTTGCCTGATTTGGAAGATAAAACTCTTTATCCAGATGGTGAAATCTTTCGCAAAGAAGGCGTGACGGTTGACGATGGATTGAAGATTATTCATGCGGGAATTGTTCCGGAAGCAGAACTGGTGGAATTTATGAACGCAGCGTTCAATTACTGGAGTAAGTCAACTTATTCCATTGTAAATTTGGCGGTTTTTCATTATCTATTTGGATATGCCCATCCATTTTATGATGGGAATGGCAGAATAGGAAGATTGCTGTGTTCTTTGGCATTGCACGACATTGTTCATCCATTGATTGGTTATAAGCTTGCTACGATGATTGCCGACAGCAAGAGTGAATACTACAAGGCTTTTGAAACATGCAATAATCCCAAAAACAGGGGCGATCTTACCCCCTTTGTCTGCTATTTTGTTAAAACAGTTTGCAAAGGCGCAAGAGTTGTTAAAGAGCAACTAGGGATAACAAAAAAACAGTATCAGTTTTTTTTACAGCTGTGCAACGTTTTGTGCGAACAGAAACGCATTCAGGACAAAGAATTTGACATGATTACAATACTGTTACAGGTTGCGTTGTTTTCGGATGTTGGAATTAGCATACAAGGCTTGAGCCGTGCAACTCTAAAAAGTGTCAGCACAATCCAAAAACGGCTGCAAAGCCTGAAGCAAAGAGGAATCCCAATAACAACAGAGCGGGACGGTAAACAATATCTTTATTCATTATCAATAGAAGAACTGGAAAAAATGGCGGTCACAATTGCAATACCCTAAAACACCGTTTCCACCACCTTCTCGCACCCCGGCGGCGAATAAACCCAGTGCCCCAGGCTGCCGCTCTGGGTAAAATATTGAAGCGGCCCGGGAAGGCTTTCGCCAAAAAACGCGTCCACAAGCACCAGCTTTATCTTCATTTTTTCTGGCTGGATGCTTTTGACAAACACGCTCGCCTGCATACCCGGTCGCACGCCCGGCACATATTCCGCAAGTCCTGAGAGATTTGGCGCGAGTTCCACGAAAATGCCGTATGGCTCAACCGTGCGGACGATGCCGGGCACGGTATCGCCCGGGTGGATTGCAGCAGTGTTTTCCTCCCAGCTGCCAAGCAGCTCCTTCATCGTCAGCGTAATCCGACCGCAGCCATCAATTCCCTTAACTGCCGCGTGGATATTCTGACCCACAAGCACGCGCGCCGACGGATGCGCAATCCGCGAAACGCACAGGTAACTCACCGGCAATAGGGCGGAAATGCCCGCGCCAACATCACAGAACGCGCCAAACGGTTCAAGGTGAGTAACCGTTGCGGGCAAAATATCACCCGGGCGCAGCGTGCGCAAGTATTCCTTACAGCAGGCTGACTGCACCGCCTTGCGCGAGAGGTAGACGGTATCGCCGCAGAATTTTTCCACCATAAACTGCACGGGCTTGTTCACCCGCGTCAGCAGGGCGACGTCACGCGTAGCGCCGGTATCAATACCAAGGGCGCCCTCACGCCGAGGGATAACGCCGCGCATATTGCCCACACGTACGTGCAGGTTATGCTCACCGTCGCACAGCAGCGCACGGCTCTCAAGCACCTGACCGTCCTCACGCGCACTGCGCAGGGTACTCTCATTTGTCAGGTAGCGTTCGTTTTCCTGCGTATCCAGCAACGCGCCCTCCGGGACGAAAACGCGCATTTTACACCTCGCTTGCTTTATCTGCCAAGCCATATTTATGTGTGATTGGAGTGAATCATGCCCATTGTTACCGAAAAAGAATTGCGCGTCCGCGTCAAATCCGGCGCATTTGGCGGCGCGTACCTTATCTGCGGCGAAGACGCATACCGTAAAGAGACGGCGGTGCGCCTGTTACAAAGCGCCGTGGGCACAGATGGTTTTAGCGGTTTTGGTCTGCATATATTTGACGGCAAGGATGCAAGCTTTGACGACATTGCGGAAGCACTTGAAACAGTACCGCTTACAGGCGGCGGGGTTTGTGTTACGGTGCGTGATTTGCCGTTTGACGCGCTCAGTGACGGGCAGGTAAAAAAGCTCAAGGCTTTGCCGGGACTTGTCCCGCCGGACGGTACACTGATCCTTTGGCAGACGGGTGAGTTAAAGAAAACCTCGCGGGTCCGCTCCATTATTAAGGTATTCGATGAATTGGGATTTGTGCTCGAATGCGCCAAGATGAGGTCTGCCGAGCTGGAGCGCTTGCTTGCACAGGGCGCAAAAAAGCGCGGCTACGCCATGACGGCCGAGGTTGCGGGATACTTAATCCAGAGCGTTGGCACTGACCTCAACCTGCTTTTGCGCGAGCTGGAAAAGTTATGTGCGTATGCCGGTGGAGAGAGCGCTGC
This sequence comes from Oscillospiraceae bacterium, assembly GCA_031267965.1. Lineage (GTDB taxonomy): Bacteria > Bacillota > Clostridia > Oscillospirales > Acutalibacteraceae > WRKY01. Next base: position 15,298 of record JAIRYC010000016.1, read on the forward strand.
GCCCGGTGTCATCACCCGCATGGCGATAGACGCGCTTTGTGCCAAGACGCTGGAAGCGACCGCGTTTGACCTGAGCCGCGCACTGCTCGCCGGCGACCAGGGAAAGGCGCTGTGGTTTTTGGACGTTCTTTTCCGTCAGTGCGCAGAGCCGGTGATGATTATGGGTGCGCTGAACGCGGCGTTTATTGATTTGTATCAGGTTAAGCTGGCACAAAGCGCCGCGCACGGCGCGAATGCGCTTGCAGAGCTGTTCCCTTCGACCTACAAGGGGCGTGAGTTCCGTTTGCGCAATGCGGCGCAAAGAGCGGCCTCGGTGCCGCTGCCGCGCTTGCGCGCGTGCTTGCGGTATTTGTATGAGGCGGACACACTGCTCAAGTCGTCACCGGCGCCGGCAAGGCCGCTGCTGGAGCGGACTGTACTCAGCTTGGGGCTGGCGTTAGCGCCCGCAAGGCGGGGATGAGTTCCCGGAATACCTCAGCGGCCGTCAAAGCCCTGCACGCGCGGGGATAGTCTTTTTTCATCTGCATCATCAGCTTTAAAGCTTTTAACAGCCATGTTGGACAAACCCCGCGAAATGCACCGCGGGCCTCCCTGCGCAAGCAATTGCTCGAGTTGGCGCGTTGGCATTAACACTGCATAACAAGGTTTAATATGCTTCACATCAAACAAGCCGTCCTTGTTGAGGGTAAATACGACAAAATCAAACTCGCGTCGATTCTGGACGCAGTTATTCTGGAGTTGGGCGGCTTCCATATCTTTAACGACAGGGAGAAGCTCTCGCTCATTCGCCGCTTGGCGGAGGAGTGCGGCGTAGTCCTCTTTACGGACAGCGACCGGGCGGGCTTTCAGATACGCTCATTCCTGGGCGGCGCGTTGCCCAGAGAACAGGTCTGGCATGCGTATCTGCCGGATATATTTGGTAAGGAAAAACGCAAAAACGCTCCTTCCGCCGAAGGCAAGGTCGGCGTTGAGGGAGCGGACAAGGCCGTGCTTTTGGAGACGCTTGCGCGTGCGGGTGTGCTTTGCGAGGAGAACGCGGCTCCGGCACGGCGGGTCGCCAAGCAGGATTTATATGAGGTGGGATTGAGCGGACGCAAAGACAGCCGTGTGCGCCGCGCCGCGTTGCTGCGGAGCTTAGACTTGCCGGAACGCTTGCCGCCAAACGCGTTGCCCGGGGTGCTGAGCGCACTGATGACGCGGGCGGAGTTTTTGGTGTACGCCGCCGAACAACATCCGGGAAAAGATGTTTGGTAGAGCGCTGTTTTATCGGTAGGATATAATTTATAGGCGCTTGAGCAACACGACCGCATGCGTGGCAATTCCCTCGCAGCGCCCGGTAAAGCCCATGCCCTCTTCAGTTGTTGCCTTGACACTGATGTTCTCAACTGGGGTATGCAGCGCTTCGGCAAGGTTCCGCCGCATGGCGGGAATGAACGGCGTGAGCTTTGGGGCCTGCGCAAGGATGGTGCAATCCGCGTTGCTCAGCGTCCAGCCATGCCGACGTAAAATATCGTCCGTCTGCTGCAAAAGCTGTAATGAATCCGCATCCTCGTATCGTTCGTCCGTATCGGGAAAATGCCGGCCGATATCGCCCAGCGCGGTCGCACCCAAGAGCGCGTCCGTGAGTGCATGAGTGAGTACGTCCGCATCCGAGTGCCCAAGCAGGCCATGTGTGTGAGGGATCTCCACCCCGCCGAGAATCAGCTTACGGCTGTTGACCAGCTTGTGCGCATCATAGCCGTGACCAATACAAAACATGTTTTTTCCTTATCATTCAGTAATTTTATAAAAATATGGATTATCAGGATTGTTTTCAACATAGAGTTTAATTGCCGCCTGCCCAAGCGGTTTGAGAATATTGCGTGTTTTTTTGATACTCTTCACGGCGTTTGGGGTTTTGAGATAAAAATCTTCTTCAAGCACAATTTGTTCTGCGCCGCCGCGGAAATGGCAGAAGGGAATATCGGGCAATTTATCATTTGCCGGCTGTGCTGCGGCGGTTCCAATAAACAACACTGTTTCCGGAGGTATTTGGATCTCTGCATAAAATAGCTTGCTATTTCCAAAATTCTCTTTCAAAGCCAATATTCTTTCGGCAACCGAGATGTCAAAAGGTTCTTCTGTTGTCAGGAATGAGCCTTGGGCTTTTGCTTTTCCGCCAAAAATGCGGAAAAGAGTTATGGGAATAACCGTTTTTACTGTCCGGTATTCTCCATTTGTGAAGGTTGAAGCAATCCAATCCGGAAGAAATTTTTTATCAATGTCAATAATCTTTTCTAACCAAAATTCATGCGTGTCAGCAGGTGCTTGACCCATTGCAAGCTTAATTTGACGTCTGTTAAGCATAGTTCTCATCCCCGGACACTAGAAGATATTATGTACAGTGCTGCCTATAAAACCAAGTCCCAATACTGCACATCATCGCGTTTGTTCAAGCCCATAGCGGACCAAAATGCCATGGCCTGCGCGTTATCCTTGCGCGAGAACAATGCGATTTTTCTGACGCCCTCGGTGCTTAACGCATCTATGGCGGTTTGTGCCAGCGTTCGTCCAAGCCCACAGTGGCGGCAATCCGCGCGCACGCACATGTGATAGATGTATCCGCGCCGCCCATCAAAGCCACCAAGGATCGCGCCGGCAAATTCGCCGTTTTTTTCCGCAACAAAGCAGGTGCGTGGGTTGTGCGCAACGAAGCGGGTGATAACCTCCACAGTATCCTCCACAGGGTAGAGGATCACTTCCGGCGTGCTTTGCCAGAGCGCCAGCACGGCGGGGATATCGGCTTGGGTAATGGGGCGAATGGTTGGCGGCATTGGGTTCACCTCGTCAATTGTCAAGAATCACTTTTTCGGGTTTCCATTTGTCCTCTGCGTTTTTACGTTCAAGCTGAAAACGATAGGTATAATGATCGTTTCGCAGCCATCCAAGCGCTGAAACGAAGTCCCTGTCTTTGGTGAGCACGGCACTCAAAATGTAAATTGTGCTGATATTATTTGCAGCGTTGCCTCCATCGCCTTGCACGTCCGCATGCGGCGACTCTGAATACCAAATACGTTCTACGCTTTTTATTTGACCATTATGCTCAAAGGGGTTTTTATAGTGCGCCAAGACACGGTCCATAGCGGATTGGATTTCTTCATCCGTAAATTTTTGTGAAACGTCAAGATGTAATTCTGCATGGGAGGTATCCGGCTGGATAAAGAGCCGAGTTACACCCAGCCCAAGCAAAAGAACTTGCGGCAAGCACAGGACAACGCACAATACCTTGAGGAACTTTTTCATTTTGTATGCGACTCCTTTTTGATGATGGCCAGCAATCAGCTCACGTCCGCCAGCTCTAAATACTCGTGCCCATGCCGCGCGATAAAATCCTTACGCCCGGCAAGGTTATCGCCCAAAAGCAAATCGAACATCCGCGCGGTTTCCTCCGCCATGGCAGGTTCAACCTGAACAAGCCGCCGCGTGGCCGGGTTCATGGTGGTCAGGTTCATCATCTCGGCGTCGTTTTCGCCCAGACCTTTGGAGCGCTGGAGTGTCACGCGTTTGCCATCAAGCATTGCCATCACGTCAGCTTTTTCGCGCTCGGTGTAGGCAAACCAGGTTTCCTTGCCGGAGGTGATTTCATACAGCGGTGATTCCGCAATAAACACCTTGCCGCACTCAATCAATTCCGGCGTAAGGCGGTAAAGCATGGTAAGGATAAGCGTACGTATCTGGAAGCCGTCTACGTCCGCGTCTGTGCAGAGGATGACCTTGCTCCAGCGCAGGTTTTGCAGGTTGAACGACGACAAATTCTTGTTCGCCTTGCTGGTGACAGCCACACCGCAGCCCAGCACCTTGATGAGGTCGGTGATGATCTCGTTCTTAAAAATTTTGGCGTAATCTGATTTGAGACAGTTGAGGATTTTGCCGCGCACCGGGATGACCGCTTGAAACTCACCGTCACGGGCCTGCTTGCAAGCACCAAGTGCGGAGTCGCCCTCTACGATGAAGATTTCGCGGCGTTCAATATCCTTGCTGCGGCAATCAACAAATTTTTGCACGCGGTTTGCCATATCCATGTTGGCGGAGAGAGTCTTTTTAAGGCTGACACGAGTGTTTTCCGCACGGACGCGCGAGCGCATGTTAATCAGCACTTGGTCGACGATTTTATCTGCCTCAGGCTTATTTTCCAAAAAATAAACCTCAAGGCGGTGGCGCAAAAACTCCTGCATGGTATCCTGCACAAACTTGTTGCGAAACGATTTTTTGGTTTGGTTCTCGTAGTCTGTGTGAGTTGAGAAGGATGAAACCACCAGCAACAGACAGTCGCAAATATCCTGCCAAGTGATTTTGCCGTCGCTCTTGGTATATTTGCCGCTCTGCTTCAGGTATGAATCAAACTGCGCCACAAACGCGCTGCGGGCGGCAAGCTCCGGGCTGCCGCCATTTTCAAGGAAGCTGGAGTTGTGGTAATATTCCTTTGCGCTGCGCTTGTTACTGAACGCCAGCGCAATGCTCATTTTGCACTTATATTCGGGCTTGTCCGGGCGGTCGCGCCCAACGCGCTCCGCCATATGCCAAGTGAGCGGCGTGGTGAACTCTGTGCCGTCCGCCAGCTCGGTGATGTAGTCGCTAATGCCGTTTTGGTAGCGGATTTCCTCCTCGGCAAAGCTATGGTCCGGTTTTTCGTCCCGCAGGACGAACCGAACGCCGCTGTTGACAATGGCCTGACGGCGCAAGGTTTCCCGAAAGTACTCAAGCGGCACATCAATTTCGGTAAAGACCTTGAGGTCGGGTCTCCATTTAATACGAGTGCCGCGCTCTTTTTTAGCGCATGCGGATTTTTGCAGCTCACAGACTGCTTCGCCGCGCTCAAAGCGCAGGGTATAACGTGTCCCGTCGCGCCAGACCTCGGCGTCCATGTATTCGCTGGCATATTGTGTGGCGCATAGCCCAAGCCCGTTCAGGCCGAGGGAATACTCATAACCGCCGCCGGAACCGGGGCTATATTTGCCGCCGGCGTACAGCTCACAGAACGCCAGCTCCCAGTTATAACGCCCTTGCTTCTCGTTCCAGTCCATCGGGATACCACGCCCAAAGTCTCGAACCTGAATGGAGCCGTCCAAAAAGCGAGTGACTTCCACAGTATCGCCGTGCCCTTCGCGGGCTTCGTCGATTGCGTTGGATATAATTTCAAAGACCGCGTGTTCACAGCCGTCCAGCGACGCGGAACCGAACATAACGCCCGGACGTTCACGGACCCGCGCCGCGCCTTCGAGGACATCAAGATCGGTGTACCCTTTTTTTGGCATAATAATACGCTCCATCATGACAAAGAAGAATTGTAGAAATTGTACCATAAAAGAGAGTGAGGATGCAAGTGGGTAAAAAGCGAGATTTTTGGGTGTGAGGAAATATTGACAGCCAGGAGCTTTATTATAGAGCTTCCGGCTATCAATACTATTTTGGTTTTGCGTTATTATGACGTGTTAATCTTACAGTGTGCTTATCCCACCTAACCAGTTAGCGCAGCAAGCGACAAATGAGGCGCCTGACAAACGGCGCTCAGCAAACCATCAAAAATCCGATCTTCTAAACGGCGCCGATTGAAACGGCAGGCCATTTCGTCGGGATAAGCCTGCAGATACTTGCCGTCCAAGCCGTGAGATGTGCCCGCAGCCGTAGCTTTCATGTTGCTCACGACGGTATGCAACCACACCAAGCGCCGGGAATTCGGGTCAACTATTTTTCCTTCAATGGTTTTCGATACGCGGGCAGCGCGCCGGTCCGGATAGTGGAACCCGCGACAAAATTTTGTGCAGCAGATTCCCCCAACGTTTTGCCTCGCAAATGGGAAACATGCATAAGCTTCAAAAATTCCGGCCGCTCGTTTTCATCCTTGAAAACCGCAACAAAAAACTTGTGTTTACTGATTCCGCGACCTCTTTTGCCACTGCGTTTTGAACCGCCAAAATGGCTGTCGTCCAGCTCGGTAATCCCGCTGAGAAAATATTTCCCGTCGCACAGCGCAGGCGATGCGGCAAGAACCGGGCGGATTTGTAATTGATTTTAAGCTGTTTTGAGAGTGTCGGCGCCGAAATGCCACGCTTGTCGTTCGCGATCATATAGATTGTCCAAAACTATTTTTGCAGCGGTAAATGTGTCCGCTCCAGCAGCGTCCCAGCGGTTGTGGAAACCTGCGTGCCGCACTTTTTGCATTTGCGAACATGGCGCGTCCGCCGGTGTGGTAAAAAACAGTTCCGGCGCATTTGAGGCAGCAAAAACCCCGCGCAAGCCGCAATTTGTAGAAATGCTCCTCGCATTTTTCCTTGCTTGAAAACCTCTGCGCAAACGCAATACACCCCTAGGGCGGCTCGGTTTTCATCAATGAATCCGACATTTTGACTCCTGTAATCGCTATGCTTTATCCATTATAGCAGTTTTTTCTTGATAATTCAAACTTTTTCTCGGTTGAAGTGTTTTGGTTGGTGCGAAAATTTTTGATTTTTAACTAGTTATTTAAAGGAAAATACTTGACAATTATAGCTAAGAACTCCATAATAAAGTTCTTAGCTATAATCCAGTTAAACTCAAGAGGTAATTACCATGAAAAAGTATACCATTAAGCGCTATAAGCTTGTGGGAATGGGAGGTATAAATCAGTTGCTGCAGCAAGCGTTGGCAGAATTAGAAAACTTGGGGGTTGGCGATTGCTTTCTGCTTGAAGACCTCTTTTTGGGCTATGTGTGGAAGAAACTCCAACCAACCAACAGAAAAGTATTCGGACGTTATTTTTCGTTCTATATAAAAGGCAAAGGACAAAAATATATTACCGTTCATGGTAAGAACACGCAAAACCAAAAAAATTACCGAAAAATCAAATAATTCAAAAGTTATACTTGACCAAAAAACGCCTCAAATTCCGGCAAATTGCCGCCGCGGCTGCCTACATGACGGTAGTTTTGGCTCATGTCGTAGCTCGGCGCCGCATTGCCCTCAATCAGCACAGGTTTTTCGGGCGTGATGGCTACATCCCAGCCGACGTAACCCATCTCCGGCGTTTCCTCAGCCGCCTTTAGAACCAGTGAAATGGCCGCCGCAAACAACGGTATGCGGAATCCCTTAAATTCTGCCCTTGTAATTGGATGAACCGCAAGCGTGCCGAAAACCTTATCACAAAACGCGTCTGCGGTGATGACCCCGTTCTCGTCTACCGGGCAGTACATGCCCCCGGCGGAGACGTTATCCACCGCGCTTTTGCCGCTCCCCACGCGCAGGATTGCATACATGATCTTTGCCGTGCCATCCTTTTGTACGGTGCATAGCCGCAGTGTGTTGACCCCGGCAGGATTTAAAGCGTTCAAATCCGGATGCTGAAGCAGGGTTTCCTCCGCAAGAATTTGCCCGTTATGCAGCAAGCCTTCCAACAGGGCGGGAACGTCGGTTTCTGCCGTTACGGTGATTTTCTCAATGCCGTTGCCGCCGCAATCGTTTGGCTTTTTAGCAAAAAAACTCTCTTTATCCTTGATGAATGCCGCGAAGGTGTCGGCGTCAGCGTCACGCAAATCGAGCCAAGCGCGACCAAGGTGTTCGTCAAAGCGAGAGTTAAAGCGGATTTTGTCAATGAATAGCTCCCGCATGGCTGCGTCATTAACCCGCAGCGTGAGCCGCTGATTGTGGTTCATGGTAAAATACGTCCGGCGCAGCTTGCCGCGAATAAACGCAAAGCCGAACACATTATAATCCAGATAGCCAACGCCGTAACGCAGTGCGCACCAAAGCATATCGCACAGCAGAACCAGCCGTACACGTCCGCTTTGCTCATGTACCTGATTCAGGTTGCTGCGCAAACGGTCAAAGCTCATGCGGGCAATTCGGCGCAAAAGGGTTTTTATTCTGGACATGGTTCCCTCCGGGTGTTGATATGCCTATATTTTAACAATTTTAACATTGATGAGCAGACGGGCACGGTTTACAGTATAGCCAACGCGGTGAGCATTTGTTCAACCTGCGGCTCAATTGCCTGCACGCCATCGTTGACAATAACAAAGTCCGCTTTTTCGCAGTATTCCACTTCGCTTCGCTGGGCTGACATACGTAGCAGAATATCTTCGGCACTGAGCTTGTCCCGCGCGAGTAAGCGGGCAAGGCGTAGGTCTTCCGGTGCAGTGACGGCGATAAATGCAGCGCATTCATTCGCAAGCGGGCTTTCGAGCAATGTCGCACCTTCCAAAAAAGCGATTTGCGAATCCGGCACGGCAAGCTTTGTGTGTGCCAGCGCAGCAATGGCCGGGTGGATGATGGCATTCAGGCGGGCCGTTGCTTCCGGGGATGCAAATGCCCGGCGGGCAAGCACCCTGCGGTTCAGAGCGGGCAGGCAATCATGCCCGTTGCCCGATGCCGGAAGCTCAAGAATATCTTGGCCGAACGCTTTTGCAAGCTCTGCCAGAACGGACGAGCCGGGGGCGGTTACCTCATGGGCAAGGCGGTCGCCGTCCAACACGAAAAAGCCCCGCGCAGCCAGCGCGACGCAAACGGTGCTCTTTCCTGCGCCGGTTTGCCCAATGATGCCAATGAAACGCATGGTGTCCTCGCTGTCTTTGCCGCGCAATGTACACGATAATTATCCTAGGGTGAATTGGCACAAAGCCAACCAGAGTATACCACTTTTTTGCATTTGGGGCAATAGGGGGGCGTGATTGATGTATGAAAGGCTACAACCGCGGTGTGCTTATAAATACATCAATACTCATCGCAAACACATACGCGAAGAGCTTCGTGATGGGTATACTCAAGAGATTATTTTATAACATTATGTTTTGCGACTTTGGAAAGCATACCCAAAAGCTTGACATTTCTCTTGAAACCTGCTAAAATATCAACGCTTTCGTTTCGCCGAAAGCAAAATAACGCACATACCGCCACCTCGGTGAACAGCGCGGTATGGAGGAAAAACCGGAGGTAAAATCCATGGCAATCGTTTCAATGAAGTCCCTGCTAGAAGCAGGCGTCCACTTCGGGCACCAGACCCGCAGATGGAACCCCAAAATGGCCCCGTTTATCTTTACGGAGCGCAACGGCATTTACATCATCGACCTGCAAAAGACTGTCCGCAAGCTTGAGGACGCCTACAAATTTGTGGTGTCGCTGGCAAGTGAGGGCAAGGAAATCCTTTTCGTCGGCACAAAAAAGCAGGCGCAGGATTCCGTCCGTGAAGAGGCGCAGCGCTGCGGCATGCCCTTTGTCAACGCACGTTGGCTGGGCGGTATGCTCACCAACTTCCACACCATTCAGCGCCGTATCCGCCGCCTTGCGCAGCTTAGCCGCATGAAGGAGGACGGCACCTTTGAGCTTCTGCCAAAAAAA
>JAIRYC010000040.1 GCA_031267965.1 Oscillospiraceae bacterium
GATTGCGCAGAGCCGTATACTTTTCTTCGTCGGTTTCCTTATAAAGAACAACATATCGCAAATTTTCCCGAATGGCCGTTGAAGAAAACAATTCAAGCTTAGCACCAAGTTTACGGTCAAAATATTCACAGATATCGCTGATGACCTTTTGCTTTGCCGTGGCCGTAAAACAGGAAACAGGGATCATTTTTTTGTTGGACTTTTGGTCTTGCAATGCTTTGATAAAATCTCCGATATACAGATAGTCAACGCGAAAATCCTGACCCCATGCGGAAAAGCAATGCGCCTCATCAATAACAAATCGCACCACATTACGGGAAAGCAATAATTTTTCAATGGAATTTGAACGCAAGGATTCGGGAGAGATATAAAGCAAAGAAGCCATTCCGCTTTCTACTCGTTCCATTGCCTCTGCTCGTTCGATGGGACTGAGCAATCCATTGATGGTAACGGCATCCACAATGCCTTTTTCTTCAAGATTATCCACTTGATCTTTCATCAGGGATTGCAGAGGGGAGATAACGACCGTCAATCCTCTTGATGTCTCGCCTGCAATCAGCGCGGGCAACTGAAACGTGATGGATTTCCCGCCGCCGGTGGGAAAAATTGCAAGCAACGACTTACCGTGGACAGCGGCCTCCGCCGCTTTTTCCTGAAGCGCTTCTCCGTTATATGTCCGGAAATGATCGAATCCAAAAATGTCTTTTAACCGTATCCGAACATTCAGCTTTTTATTGCAAAAATCACATTCCTCTGCGCAGGGCGTATTACGCAGAAGCTTCATTACGTTATCCATGCGGGGATAATTGCGCATTACCCAATCGGGTGTCACTGAATATCGGTCTTCTGTATGGATGAGTGCCAGTGCATAAGCAAGCTCAACCGGTGCTTTTCGCACGAACAAAGCAATGTCCGCATTAGCGCAAATTTTTCCCTGAAACACCACAGAGATTTTTGCTTCTACATCACCTCGGGGAGCGATGCCAAGATATCGAAAAAAGCCATAAAATTGCGGTTTGCCATAGAGTAGGGAGCAAAAAATATCTTGGAGGGACTGCGGCAAACCCTCAAATGCGCTTATTTCATTATCAAATAATTCTTGAGCCTTCACTGAGTCATTCAGTGGATTGCTCAGCTCGTCCACTTGCAGTTTATCGTCTTTGAGTAAAGCGTGATAGGGCTTCATCGGAAACAGCAGAGGAGAAAGACAAAGCGTATCAATAGGCACACAAGAAGGCGAGGCAGATTGTATCAGATCTCCTGCATATTTTAAATCATGGGCAATGATATTGTGTCCGCAGATATAGTCACAACCGGAAACAAAAGAGAAAAATGGAGTTTTTGACTTTGTATGAATACGGCTTCCGTCGGGTTTAACCCCTCCAAAGTCCAGTATATTCCCGGATTCCGGATTGATTTCCGTATCAAAGAATACAATGTCCTTCATGCTTTTGTCTCCCTCCTTCAATTTATTTTGTGCCTTTATCGCGTTAGAGCATTTAAGATTTCCTCATCCGCCGGGCAAAAACGGTAGTTCGGTATCTCGCTCGGCGTAATCCACTGAATATCATTGTGCTCGACCTTTTGTGGAGAACCTTCCGCAATTGTCGCATGAAACAAGGTCAAATGCACCGTAATATCCGGATATGCATGAACAACATCCATAAATACATCACTGACCGTCAGGGTGACAGCAAGCTCCTCTTTGCATTCACGGATAAGCGCTTGCTCTTTCATTTCGCCGAGTTCCACCTTCCCGCCAACAAACTCCCACAAAAGCCCTCGCGCCTTGTGTACTGGGCGCTGGCAAATCAGAAATTTATCATGACTCCATATCAGAGCAGCGACGACCTCTACCATGTTTATCTCAACCTCTGTATTAGTGAATTGCCATTGTCTTTCAACCATTTCTTTGGCACCTCATAGTTCGGAAGAATCCGAGCGACCTCAGACCAAAATTTTACTGAATGATTCAACTCCTTGCAATGACAAAGCTCATGAACAACAACATAATCAATTACATCGGGCGGCGTAAGCATCAGCAGGCAATTGAAATTGAGGTTGCCTTTACTTGAACAACTGCCCCAGCGTGAGACTTGATTTCGTATCGTAATCTTGCCGAACCGAACACCAACAATTGGAGCATAATAAGCTACTCTTTCCGGAATTACCGTAAGTGTCCCATCTGCAAGCTGGCGGATTTCTTCTGCTGTAAATTTTGGTGCCAATTCTTTTTGTTGTTCAGTCATCTCAATTTTCTTACTTATGTGCTTTTCCAGCCACGAGGATTTTTCTTCTATAAACCTCTGAACATCACGATCCGATATGCCGAAAGGCGCTCTTACAAGCACTCGCAAATCTCTCGTAATTTCAATGGCAATTGTTTTTCTGCCACTGCGGATTATTTCAATATTTATATTATTATCGCTCATCAGCATATAAAAGCCTTTCAATGATTCGATATCAGTAAAATTTTGATATGTAGAGGTAATGATTCGTCCCTCGCATCCACGCTCTACCGCCGCCTCAATGTCTTTGAACATCAGAACAAGGCCAGCCCTTTTGATGAAGCTGACCGAAAAAACTAAAGGACTTGCAGTGTCGCAGATTGTCCTTTAGTTTCTCCAAAAATGTTGTGTCTGTATAGTTCGTTAAAAACAGATTTGGCATAACCTCTCCCTATCTTTTTCCTATTTTTTGTCTTCTCCTTTTTCCGCGCAAAGCTTCTTGATGTATTTCATAAACCCATGATGTAGCGGATTTTGCTTCCGCTGTCATTTGCTTTTTCTCTTTTGCAGATAATTTACGGCTCAGTTTATCTAAAACTCCACCATCAATATGCTCTTTTCCGAGTGCCTTAAGAGCCTGAATAATCAAAGCGGTTTTATAGGACATGCCGGAAATGTCTTTATTGGTGGTGCGTTTGAATTTAATCGTCGTATTGTCAAAGGAATATTCCTTGTAGGTGCCGTCGCTGACATAAAGCCATATTGTCGGAACCTGTATGGAAAGTTCCAGTATATTCAGCACGGTATCTCCACAGGGAACGATTGTCCAACCGAAATTGCGCGCAATGGCGTGTGCCACCTTGTCTGCGGACGGAGCAACATATTCATCAAGGAGTCTGTTATATTCGGGATAATCATAAACGCCGCGCATCACACGGCGAATTAAACCTTCTGCTTCAAGGCGTGATAAGCATACTCCGACTTTGGCGACATCGGTTATATCTGCAAAATCCGTTGCAACAAAAACGCTACCCTTATCCGATGCCTGAATGCGTGCTTTTATTTCATTCAAATAATTCGGTCTGCTCATGCCTTCACCTCGTTAAAAATAGTATATACTATTTTTATAAATTTATCAAGAGCTTCCCTTCAATACTTCGGCAAAACTCGATTTTTCTTTTTCTTTGTTTACAGCGTATCAAATTTTGAAATGAACAACCGTTGACAAATATCATAATAATAAACTTCTGCTTATTGAATTTACTCCACGGCTGACGCATGAAAAATCAGATTGAATCAAAAAGGATATGGAAAAGGAAATCATCATCGTAGGCGCAGCGGTGACGCTTGGCTTTTAAACTCATTTTAGAATCATCCTTTTTCAGCAAATTCAACGCAATATGGCAGATCACGGCAAAGTTTTCGCCACTGTTATCTTTGCGCATACGACAACGATCCTCATTGAAGGCCACATCCAAAACCCAATGTAGGCTATTTTCAATACCCAAATGCTCGCGAGTTGCTTTAGCAAAGGCTTTAACATCCGTCAAAGATGTTAAAAGGTATCGCGTTTCTTCACGGTACATACCTTTTTCAAGTATTTTCGATTTCACCATGCCGATAGCGTTCAAATTTACCCAATCCGGCTTTTGCAAGAGCCAATCAATATCCGTTTCCAGAAAATATTCTCGCGTTTCAATGCGCCCATGCCCTTTTTCTTTCGTTGTTACTTTTGAAGTAACCGATATATTGTCAAAATATAGTTTCACATCTTCGTGTAAGCTCTCTTGATTTCCCTTTAAGCCGAGAACATAATCTGCTTTTTTCGCCGTGATCTTTCTGGTGATGTCCTTTTGACAACTCATCGCATCTGCGGTGATTACGCAGCCCTCGACTTCAAGCATATCCAAAAGTTGCGGAACTGCCGTTATTTCATTGGATTTTTCATCTGTTTTGATTTGACCCAACACGAGCCGCTGCTTGTTCGCCCAAGCACTCACCATATGAATCGCACGGTTTTCGTCATCCTTACTGGCACAGATGGTTTTCCCATCTATGCTGACGGTTTCTCCTTTGGTCAGTCTTACTGTTTCACTGATCCAGAGTTGAAAACTTGCCTCCAACTCCTTTGGATTAATCATTGCAAACAACCTCTCGAAGGTGTCATGAGACGGAATCCCGTTCTTCAGTTTAAGATTTAATTTTTCCTTGAACCACGCTTTTTTCGATTTGCAATAGTGCTCGATCTGATACCACGCTTCGCATTCCGCGATTACAGCACAGATTGTCATTATGATTACTTCATGCAGGTTATGCCTGATTTTCCAGCTTTGCCGCACATCTGTTATCGTTTCAAAGTATCCTTGTAGCATAATAAATCTTCACCCAGATCGATTTTACCACTTTTGAAACTCTTTTCATGCGTCGGTCGTGGAATTTACTCGGCTTGCGGTTGCCTTACATCGTAATTTAATGTATAATATTTTAGAAAATGTTGCTTGTGAGGTGGTGAAAAAATTATGCGATATTACGACCCGGAAATCAAGGCTCTTTCAAGTCTATATGATTTGCTGTTCTCTGTTGCTGACGGTTTTCTGGATAAGGATTTTGAGGCCTATTCAAAAAAACAACGGCAGTACATTATTAACAATCTTATAACTTTTTCAGATGAAAACATTTCTTTGCTTTCTGACGAAATAAACGAAATTATATATCCGTATCCCGAGCTGTCGTTTGATAGGCTGAGGGAAACATTGAAATCCGCTAATAAAAAGCACATAGAGTCGATGACAGCTCGGTATGACGAATGGCGTACGTTTGCAAAGCGTTTTGATAAACTAACCGAAAAAGCCCTTACCCGTTTTATAGATGACCGCTTAATTTATGACTCGATAATTACAACAGATGAAAAAACAGGAATAACATATTTTTATCCTGACCGTACTAACTCCTATCGTCAAACAATTCATTTGCTAAATCCGGTTTTCAGTGACAATTTCAATCCGTATATTTATGAAAACACTGATGCAGAAATTGATATGCTTGACAATGGATACCGCTTATCTTTCGTTCAAGCAAATGAAATTATAACTGTTGATTTTTCTGATGTGTGCCTTGAAACACAACTGCTTAATTATTCTACTGTTACTATGTGGGACGGTTCACCTTGGCGGCAAATAAGTGATTCCGTGACTGCGATTGGATATAAAAAAGACATTTTAGGTATGGAGTTTCTGAATAAAAAAGAAAAAGCCTTATGGCAGATGAGTGAGTTCAGTCCTATACACAGCATTGATTCCGGGTACCATTCTGTCAGCGGTGACAAAAAAGCGGATGAATTGTTTTGTGATTTTGCGGAGCGTAACGGTAACAGCCATGTCGCAGCGTTGACGCGGCAATATTCTGATACACATCTGAAAGAAAAGGGAAAAGCGCGTAAAACGTTGATAAAAGAATTGAAAAAGCCGGAGAGCGAAGGTTTGGCGCGGATGATTTTGGCAGAAATCAAAGACGCGGCCGCGGAATATCCGACAGAAGTGGAACTGGACATTGCGCCCGAAGTATTGGATGAATCTCGGAAAACCGTAACAGATATTATGAAGCAGAAAGGCTATGGGGGAGAGTATCCGCGCTTTAAGAAAATATCATCGCTTAAAGGAATCCGTTTATTGGAAATCCAAGGTCAACCGGCGTTTGTTTGCAATGAAAAGCACATGGCTTGTATGATCGATTGCTGCGAAAACAGTATCAATTTTAATACGTTAGGAATAAATTATACGGTCAGCACCGTCTTTCTTAAAAAAGACGAATTGCATATGTATGATTCATTGGACGGATATAGCGGATTCTTCCCATATAAGCACCGTCGCCGCGCCAGAAGTCTTTCAGCAAATCTGGATTTCCGTGATGATGGCAAACTGACATATGATTTAGAAGGATTAGCAATAGCCGCCGCGAAAACAGCGGAATGTGAAAAGCTTACCAAATATGAACGTAAAAATATCGCATCTGTTGGCCCGGGTTTATACGGATGCCTGTTTTACGGAGGACTGTTTCTGTTTATGGGGCTTCTTTTCGGTCTGCTGATGTGTCCGGGGATATTTTTGGTTTGTTTTGTTATTGGTACGCCGTTTGCCGTTTTTTCATCGGAAGTCACATTCGTCGAATTTGTAAGATTTTTGATATTTGATCTTCCGTGGCTACCGATGTTTCTTTTCTGTGTTGTCGGTTTTGGTTTGCCAATGACTATCTTTACTGCATTTGCAAAGAAGCGGGGATAACACGAATAAAGAAGCTGCAATTTTTTCGCGGGGCAAAACAAGATAATAAAGCAATATATAAGGCTCTCAATACGATCTGTGATAAAACATCCGCTAAACTGGTGTGGGCTGTTTCATCATAAAGAAGACTTGACTTTATCTATCACCAGAGTTACAATCACAACACCATATCAGGCACAATAATGTTCCCTCGCGAGTTGACCACATGTTTAGGCATGGCGTCTCTCCATAAGGGAGCATTTTTTGACCACATTTTTGACCATAGACAGCTCTGGAGTACTCGGAAACAGTGGAGATAAGAGCGCCGAAGAGCATGTTTTTCGGAGCAAAAAGGGCTGGAAAAGGCTAAAATAAGCAGAAAAATCTTTATTTGCGTGTTTGGGAGCGTGACAGCGGTTTCGCTCTGTGAAATGGTAAGTCCTTAAAACTCCTGTAACATCGCCGATTTCTGGTGTTCGGCGAATCCGTAAAACTGGTTCAGGAAGGCGGTTGACCACAGTTTAGACCATAGACAAACCGCAAATTAAATATGTCGGGGCGTGGCTCAGTTTGGTAGAGCACAGCTCTTGGGAAGCTGGGGTCGCCTGTTCGAATCGGGTCGACCCGACCAATGACCCGGCGGCGGCAGGAGAAAATCCTGTCGCCGCCAGACCTTTTCTTTGTTTACAGCGGATCAATTTCTGACCGCTTTCCGCTCTGCTTTTCCCTTCGCTATTTCCGCTTTCATCTGCACAATCAGCGCGGCGAGATTATCTTCGCAATCCTCCCGGCTGGCTGCGTATCCCGACCGACGCGGAAAAGCCGAAAGATGGGCGAATGAAGTCCGAACAGAAAAAAACCTAACTACAGGGAAAATACAGATTTCTCTGTTATCCTTTTTACGGAGGAATGAATATGGCTATACGAATTTTACTTGTCGAGGACGACGAGAATATCCGCAATACGGTTAAAGCCTTTTTATCTGATGTCGGATACAAGGTAGACGCTTACTTAGATGGCAACGAAGCACATTCTAAGTTTTACGACAACACCTATCAGCTTGTCATTCTCGATATTATGCTGCCCGGTATGGGCGGGCATGAGCTTTTGAAAGAGTTTCGCAAGCTGAATAATACGCCTGTTCTGATGATGACCGCACTTTCCGACGACGAAAGCCAAATCAGGGCTTTTGACGCGGAAGCGGACGATTATGTGACAAAACCGTTTAAAATACAGCTATTGATGAAGCGGGTTGAATCCCTCTTGCGGCGCAGCGGAGCGGTAGCAAAGGTGCTTCATCACGGCAAGCTAACGCTTCTTCCGGAAGACTTCAAGGCTATCTATGATGGCATGGAGCTAACATTGGCACTCAAAGAATTTGAAATCCTTATGTTATTGGCGGGGAATAAAGGCAGAACACTATCGTGTCGTCGATCTCTACCGTTTCTTCCTCAAAAACTTTCGTGATTCCGCTCTCTCAGTGTCTTGTCTCTAATATATTTAACCAATCGAAGTCGACCTGGCAAAGCTATATTGAAAACCGATTACCCGGAGCGCGCCGTGCCACGCCAAAAAGCTCAAGCTCCGTTACCGCCGCCAAAACCTCGCCTACAGGCAAACTGCACGCACGTGCAAGCTCGTCCGCGTCCTGAGCTTCTTCTTTTAACGCGCCAAACACCGCGGTCGCGTTGAGGCTGCAGCCCTCGGGACATACACGCGGCTTTGTTGTACGGTATGGATCTGCCACAGCCAACTCAACCTCGGAAAATGGAACGTAAGGTTGTTCCGCCTCATCTTTTTGCACCGTCACAACCTTTTTAGAGCGCTTTTTTCGCGGCGTTTCCGCAGGCTGAATGTAGTCAGGAGCATGCTCCAGCACAGTATCCGCCCGGTCCAGATTCACCAAGCCCGGGAAGCGCCTGGCATAATCCTCCAGCACATCATATGCCGAAAATACTGGCTTTGCGCCCTCGCGGATAAGCTTGTTGGAGCCGTTGTTGTGGCTCTCGGCAATATCGCCCGGCACGGCAAACACATCGCGACCCTGTTCCAGCGCGAAACCCGCCGTTATCAATGAACCGCTGCGTTCTCCCGCTTCAATCACCAGCACGCCCCGGCTCATGCCGGAGATGATGCGGTTTCGGATGGGAAAGTTGCGTGACATTGCGGCCGTCCCCGGCGGAAATTCCGTCACTAGCACGCCGCTTTCGGATATCCGTTTGCGCAATGGCGCATTTTCCATAAGATATGGCACGTCAAGGCCGGTGCCCAGCACGGCAATTGTTTTGCCCAGCGCTGCAAGCGCTCCCTCATGGGCGGCGGAATCAACACCCAGTGCGCCCCCGCTGACAATCAACGTGCCTGCGCCTGTTAACGAAACGCACAGTCTGTTGGCGATTTTGCGGCTGCGGTAGCTTGCCCCTCGTGTCCCAACAACGCCAAGCGGCATTGGGTGGTGCAACAGTTCGGTTTCGCCTTGGCAAAAAAGCACGAGCGGCGGGTTGATGATTGTGCGCAGGAGTGGCGGGTAATCTACGCTTTCGGGCGTGAGAATTATCCAGCCATTGGCGGCGCAGCGGCGTATGAGCGGCGCAAAGTCCTTAGGTGAGCCGCTGCGCATGGCATTTAGTTGCCTTGGCGTAAAAACCGCACTGACTGCCCGCTCGGTGGGTGTTGCGTTCCAAACTGCCCGTGCATTGCCAAATGCGGCAAGCATTTCCTGTGCGTTTGCGCCGGGTCCCATGGCGTTTTGCAGCCAAAGCCAATAGGCGGCAGTTCCCAATGTTTTCCTCCAGATAATATGAAAAATTTGCGTTTTTTGCTGCAAAGTGCTATACTCACAACATAAAGGAGTGATAGCTATGCGCAAAAAAATAACGCTTGTACTCTTTGGTGTATGCTTGATTGCCGGAGCTGTACTGTATTTTCTCAATGACCTTAATGTGATCACGATCAGCTTTTCCGCTTGGTGGACGTTCTTCCTCATTGTACCTGCACTGGCTGACATGCTCACCCGCAAGGTACAGGTTTGGAACACGATTCTGTTAGTGCTTGGGCTATGGTTCTTCATCCGCGAACAACCGTGGGAGTGGCTCGACGAGCGTCTGCTTGACGTGCTGGCAGTCACGCTGGCGGTGATTGCGCTGGGCATTTTGCTGATTGTCCGCGGCGTGCGCGGCAACAAGGAGACAACTCCATCCCCGTTGCCGGGAGCGCCCGGCTATGATTCTCAGCACAACCCGCGCACGGACAGCCTGCCACGCCCAAACTACAGTGCCGTGTTCAGCGGCGGTGAATATCGCAGCCTCTGTCCTGCGCTGCAGAACGTTCAGGCAAACGGCATCTTTGGCGGTGTTGATGTTGACCTGACAAATGCGGGCTTTTGTCACGGAACAATCATCAACGTTACAGCGTTTTTTGGTGGCGTGACGATCCGTTTACCGCAAAACGTCAATGTGCACTTTGAAGGTTCATCACCATTTGGTGGGATCGACAATCACACTTCCGGTAACTTTAATCCCAACCTACCCACCGTGTGCGTTAAATATTTCGCGCTGTTTGGCGGCGTAGTGTTCAGGTATTAGGGGGATATAATCGGCGTGAGATCAGGCTTGAGAGGTAGGGGCACGTCATGACGTGCCCCTACGCATATGAAATCGCTGATAACAAATTTATTTGATGCAAACTCTCTGCCCCTGCATCAACAAAACTTGTGCGATCACATTTACAGTTTAATATTCCCGCGTCAGGCCGATAACCTTGCCTAAAATTGCCAGCTCACTACAGTAAATCGGCTTGTAGTCATCGTTTTCCGGCTGAAGGCGGAAGCCATCCTTCTCTTGATAAAAGCGCTTAACAGTTGCCTCATCCTCCAGCAAAGCGACGACAATGTCACCGTTTTCGGCGGCAGGCGTTTGTTCAACAAAGACAATGTCGCCATCTAAAATGGCGGCATTTTTCATGCTGTTGCCGCGGACACGCAACGCAAAAAGTGTATCCGTCCGCCGACGGCTGCCCGCATAAGGTACGTGCCCCTCAATCTGCTCCACCGCAAGAATTGGCAAGCCCGCCGTGACCGTACCCAGCAACGGGATTTGAGGCAAGGTTTCGTCCGGTGCCACAGATGTCAGGCGCAGGGAACGTTTGCGCATTTTGTCGCGCTGAATATAGCCGGCGCGCTCCAGTGAATTAAGGCACGCCTGCACACTTGACGTGGAACGCAGCCCTACCGCCGCCATAATTTCCCTAACGGTTGGCGGTATGCCACTGTGCCGTCGGTCCTGCAAAAACGCCAACACCTTCTGCTGTGTTTCGCCTTTCGGCTGTTCAAGTTCAGGGGTTGTGAGCATTTTAACCTCCGAAGTTACTTTTTAGAGATCGAACAATTCATTTAGCCCAATATCCAAGTTTTAGTATAGCACATTTGTTTCTCGAATGCAAACATTTGTCCGCTTTTTTGCGCAGAAATATATCACAGCCGCGCTTCAATCGGTGCCGTAGCCCGCGCGTTAAAGTCCATTCCAGCTGTATGACCCGCCAAAAGCTCGTGATGCCCCTGCGCGCCGACCATCGCTGCGTTGTCACCACAAAGGTTTGGTGTCGGAAGATATAGCTCCAATGAACTCGCCGCGCAAGCCTCACTTAGCATTTCACGCAGACGTAAATTGGCGCACACACCGCCCGCAATTACTACTTTTTGCATATCGTTTTTTTTTGCCGCACAGATGGTGTGATCGGTCAAATATGCGCAAACTGCCTCGCGGAAGGATGCGCAGAAGTCCTCCGTGCCAACTGCCTCGTTCTTCTGCTTCGCGCTGTTGATTTGGTTCATCGCAGCCGTTTTCAATCCCGAAAAACTAAAATCCAACGGCGAACCCGAAAGCCTTGGCCGTGGAAAAGAATACAAATCACGCCGACCGTTTGTTGCGGCGATATCCATATGCAAGCCGCCGGGATAGGGCAGTCCCAGTGCACGCGCCACCTTGTCCATCACCTCGCCGGCCGCGTCATCGCGGGTTTGGGCAATGACTTCATAGTTTGTAAAGCTGTTTACCTTTACAATATGGCTATGTCCACCAGAGGCAATCAGCGCCAAAAACGGCGGCTCCAGCGCAGGATGTGTAAGATAATTTGACGCAACATGCGAGCGCAAATGGTGCACAGGCACCAGCGTAAGCCCGGTTGACATACACAGTCCCTTGGCGAAGTTTACGCCCACAAGCAACGCGCCAATCAGCCCGGGCGCCCCGGTGACGGCAACTGCGTTCAGGTCCGCGTATGCAAGCCCCGCCTGCGCCATTGCCTGTGCGACAATGCCGGCAATGGACTCCGCATGCATGCGAGACGCGATTTCTGGCACAACGCCGCCAAAGCGTTTGTGCGCCTCAATCTGAGACGCAACCACATTTGAGAGCACATGCCGCCCGTCCCGCACAACAGCGGCGGCGGTTTCGTCACAGGAGGATTCAATTGCAAGAAGGTTTACCATGCCACACACCTAACCGAATCTCTATGTACCCTCAGCGCAAATGCTGTGTAAATGCACACACCTTTACAGCTTGCGCCAGTACCCGACAATTTCTGCCACAAGCTGCTCTGTACCCTTGCCCATTGCGTCAAAAATGGCGTCCGCCCAGCGTTTGTAGTAAGGCAAGCGCTCAGTATAAAGTGCCGCGATGGTCTGCCCCTCACGCACAACAACCCCGCGCGAGGTGATGTCCGCAATGCGGCGCGCCGCTTCCTCCGGCGTGATGTCAAGGAAAAACACTTTACCGGTCTTTTGCAGCCGAGCCATACCCTCCTCACAATAAACCGCGCTGCCGCCTGTGGCAATCACGGTATTTTGTGCTTTTACGGAGAGCAGCACCGCGTTTTCCTCGCGCAAAAAGCCATCAATGCCCTGCGCTTGCAGGATATCCGCCAGCAACCGCCCTGCGTGCTGCTGAATCACAAGGTCGGTGTCGAGAAAATTCATGCCAAGCGTCTTGGCAAGCAATACGCCCGCCGTGCTTTTGCCGCTGGCGGGCATGCCAATTAAGATGAGGTTCATCACATTCATTCCAATGCAGTGCGGATAAGATTTGTAAGGGTCACAGTAGGGGGAAGGCCCCCCACTGTTTGCAACAGGGTTTGTTTAACGCAAGGCTTACTCGGCCTCTTCCACTTCCTCACCCTCGGCAGCACGGCGTGCCTGAAGCTTTGCGTGCATGGCGTCGTATTCGTCTGTATCAAGCGCGTATCTCCACGTGGGAATCAGCGAGAGGATATTGCCGATGGCCGGAATGATGGACACACAGAAGAACAACAGCGCCATAAAGACAAACAACTGGTCGTCGGTGAGGATAAGGCTGTTGTTCCAGGACGCATGGTGAACAATGTTCCCGGTTGGCGCATCTTTGCCGTGCTCAAAGAAGGATTTAATTGTTTCGAAGAATTTGCTTCCCATTGTCTCGCGGATCGTTTTATCGCCGCTGTCCACGTATTCCTGAACGAGTTTCGCGTTGTCGTCGGAATAACCGACGATGGCGCGCAGACCATAGTAAATTGCGCTGGAAAGTCCCGTGCCAATTTTTACTATAAACGTTTGACCGGAATAGAACACTGCGTCCGGACGGATGCGGTTGGTGTAGTCCTCATAGTCCACAGCGTCACCAATCATGACGGTTTGCAGGGTGTTGAACAGCCCCAAGCAAATGCCCTTGAGCGTGAACATGACGGCCATTGGAATGAGCAGATACCAATCAGCCAGACCATCCGGCTTGAAGATAAACAGCAGAAACATGAAAACGTTGGGGAAAAACTCAAGCATGTTTGAGAGATTGTAGAGTTTCTTTTTACTATGCTTTTGAAGCAGCTTGGGAATAAATGCAGTAACAATACCCATGCCGCCGAATAATCCGCCGCCAAGCAGCACAAGGTAAAGGATAACAAGCGTCGGATCTTTTGAAGCAAAGTAGAAGGTGACAATACCCATAGCAACAAGCATAGTAATGTTGCGTGTACCGCCCAGAATGCCCGAAAGCAGGATTTGACGGTACGGTTTATTACGGAACATCATCTTGAAGTTATCGATTACGCCGTTCTTTTGCGCTGACGGTGCGATACGCTCGCGGCAGAAGATACCAACCGCCTGAAAGGTAATGGTGGCAATAACGGTCAAAGCAATAGCAAGGTACAGGAAGGCTTTCTTTTCATCGGCCAGCGAGGTCTGGATAAAGTCCTCCGAGCCGGCGCTCCAGCCATGCCGAATCGCAACGTCAACCAAACGCTCTGCATTTTTCGTTGCTTCCGCCGCAACCTCATTATAATTAAAGCCCGTGTAACCGGCATCGGTTGCGGATTTGTTAATCAACATGGCCTTGACCGCAAATGCAGCGGGCTGGAAGCCAAGCATCACCGCCGCGGTGCCGATATAAGCCGCAAGCCTGCCTGCCGATTGCAGCTTTTGGCGGTCAGCAGACTTTTTAGTCATCAGGGACGAAATGCTCCAGATGGGGATATCGCCGGAAGTGTAAGTCATGCCCCAGAAGATGTAGAACACAGCGGCAAGGAGGAGGACTCCGTTTCGGTCCCAGTCGGAAGCGTCGGCATCATAGGTGGGCAGACTGAAGCACAAGATTGTCATTACGCCAATAACCACTGGCATAATCATCAGGTAAGGGCGGCACTTGCCGTGTTTTGAGCGCGTGCGGTCAACAATGGTCCCCATAATCGGGTCGTTGAAGGCGTCCCAAACCTGCGCAATCAGCAGGATTGTGGAAACGGCGCTTGCCGGAACCATCAACACATCCGCAAGGTAGTAGGATGTGAAAACGTTGATGATGTTGTAGATCATGTTTTGCCCGAACAGGCCAACCATGTAGGCGTTGCGTTCCTTTGGCGTGTATGTTGTGCCAAGGGCGGAAGCGGGAGCATTGGATTTGCTCATGTTGAACGTCCTTTCATTGTAAAGTGGTATAACCTTATGTATTATACTGGATTTTCGCAAGAATAGCAAGCGAGGGCTGATATGAATGAGTTCAGCAATGAAGCTGGCTGCGCCCACGCCCTGTGTTTTTCTATTCGCGTATTCATGTGTAATATTCATTTTTTGGATACGCCTTGGTTGTGTAAAGTGATTTATCTTTACGATTTTCGCCGCCGGACAGGCAATTTTGCGTAATTGTCCACAGTTTCAACCGAGTTTTCCACAGTGTAAAGTGAAAACCTTGCTGTAAATTGTTGTAAAATGTCCCATTTATGCATTTAATTTCTTTGGGCAGGAAAAGCAAGCAAAGAGAAAGCGAGATTTTTATTAACGGCAATTGAACAGATAATGGCGACACACTACAAAAAACAGGGCGCTGTTTAACGCACCCCGTAAGATAAAGATACCGCAAGCCAAACTTACGCAGATTCTCCCGGCAACTGCGTATTGCCCTCAACAGGCTCCTGTAACTTTAAGTCACCCTTAATGTTTGACGTAGAAACCCCGGGTGTACGCGGCAAAAATACCAGATTGCACAAGCCTTCCAACGTGGAAGTAAAGTGCGCGTCATCCTTCCAGTCGTCGCCCATGACGACAGTGTCTATCTCAAAAAGCCGTACATCCGCAGGCTTTTGCTCCCAGTTTTCTTCAGGGATCACACGGTCAACATAGGAGATTGCCTCAAGCATTTGCTTGCGGACCTTGTAGCTGTGATAAGCTTGTTTGCCCTTTAGTGCATTGAATTCGTCAGTGCTTAATGCAACAATCAGGCAATCGCCCTGCTCCCGTGCGCGGCGCAAAAGCTCAATGTGTCCATAGTGAAGCAAATCAAATGTGCCGTAGGTCAGTATCTTTTTCATCTTGCAAGCTCACCCGTTGCGATAATATCAGTGCCAAACACATCTGGCAGAATAACGTCACCCACTTTTTTCGGCTCGTGGACAACGACTGTACGGATTTTGGCCATAGCCTCCATCACCTTGCCCTTGGGTATTTCACTGCGTGTTTTGACTGGCAGGCGCGGCGACTCCGGAAACACCGTCGCCACAGTAGTGGTCAGACTGCGCATAGGCGCGGTGATTTCCGCCTTGGCAAAGTCAATGCCCTTTGGACAGAGGTTGCCCGAAACCTGCAAATTGCCGCCCTCGCCGCTCGCTTCCATGCGGCAGCCATTAGGGCAGACGATGCAAATAATTTCCATAAATACCTCCCAATACTATTTTGGCTTACTGCTTACTCCATTTTAAGCCTGAACTCAACCGCGTCGCCAAGCCTTCCAAGCGACTTGACCTTCAGCGCTTCCATTTCAGATGGTATAATCCGGCGGTACTTTTTGCTGATATACCCACCGCCCTTGCCGTCCTGTAAAGCTTCTTCGCTTGGCAACGTCACGCCGCCAGAGGCGAGTGTAATGGTTTTGTCCTTTACATCCTCGCGGGAGCGGAAGAACAGCGTTAAAGGAAACGGCCCGTGACTGCTGACATACTGCGGCACCACGTAAAGGAAATCAGCTTTGCTGTACTGCAGCAGAACTGGCTCTCCGCCAACACAGCCGTCCTTGTTCGTAAAAAAGCCGCGTGGATTC
This sequence comes from Oscillospiraceae bacterium, assembly GCA_031267965.1. GTDB lineage: Bacteria > Bacillota > Clostridia > Oscillospirales > Acutalibacteraceae > WRKY01. The sequence goes on from JAIRYC010000040.1 coordinate 16,039, forward strand.
CGGCAATATTTGGCCGCATTTTCCCCCGCAATTTCGCCGCTCCAGCTAACCCAATCCGCCAAGTCATTGACGTGCAAAACATTGCCGCAAGCAAATACACCCGCCGCCTGTGTCATCAGGCTCTGGTCAACAAACGGGCCTTTGGTCGCTGGGTCAATGGGGATATCCAGCGCATTTGCCAACTCAATCTCCGGCAAAAGCCCAACGGAAAGTATCAACGCATCACACTCAATGATCTCGCGCGTGCCGGGTATGGGGTTCATGTTGGTATCGACCTTTTCGATGGCAACCGCCTCAACGCGCTGTGTACCCAAAACCTCCGTTACCGTGGTGGAGAGGTGGAGCGGTATGCCGAAGTCATCCAGACACTGGCTGATATTACGGGAAAGCCCGGCGGGTGCATTCTTAATCTCGTAGACTCCAACGACGGACGCGCCCTCCAGCGTAAGCCGTCGTGCCATAATCAGCCCAATGTCGCCGCTGCCAAGGATGACACAGCGCTTCGTTGGCATTTTGCCCTGAATGTTGACGAAATATTGCGCAGTGCCCGCCGAGAAAATCCCTGCAGAGCGCTGACCGTGGATAAACACCTGACGGCTCGTACGCTCACGGCAACCACAGGCAAGTATTATAGCTTTACAGCTATACGCTTTCATCCCCGCCGCGCTTTGTGCACAGACAACGTAGCCGCTGCCCTCCTTGCGGACATCCACCACAAAGCTTTCCAGCACATAAGGGATTTCTGCCGCCAAAAAGCAGTCAATCTCACGCTGGGCATACTCGGGGCCGGTAAGACGTTCTTTGTAGCGCAGCAGACCAAAGCCGTCGTGCACACACTGCTTTAGAATACCGCCAAGCCTGCGCTCACGCTCAATCAGCAGAACGGACGCGCCGTTTTCGTGCGCGCTGACTGCCGCCGCAAGCCCTGCCGGTCCGCCGCCAAGCACCAAAATATCATAGTTTTCCACTGATGTAAAGGTGGAGAGATTTACAATGTCTTCTGTCGAAGCAGTTTGTGTAAAGTTGTTTTGCTTGTCAGTCATCCGGATACACCTCCGTTGCCTTATCACCAAGAGAGCCGACAAAAAGCTCACTGCCGGCACCTTTTTTGGTAATGCTTTCCACGCCTTCCTCCTGCAAAAGCTCCGCCACAAGCGGGGTACAAAATCCGCCCTGACAGCGTCCCATGCCGGGACGCACACGGCGTTTAACCGCATCCAAGCTTGTTGCAGGCAATGGAGAGCGCACCGCCGCGCGAATCTCGCCCTTGCTGATTCCCTCACAGCGGCAGACAACCACGCCGTACTCCGGATTTTTGGCAATCAGTTCCTGCTTCTCTTTTAAGGAAAGCTTTGCCATCGCAGGCGATGCATTGCGCACAGGATTAAAACGCGGATTTGGCAATATTTTGCCGCCGATTCGGCTCAGCGTAAGCTTGGTAATCTCATCCGCGATGGCGGGGGCGCTGGCCAGCCCGGGAGATTGAATCCCTGCCGCATGAATCAGGTTTTGCACACGCCGGCTGCCCTCTATGATGAAATCCTCTTCATAAGTCGGGGCGCGAACCCCGGCAAAATACGCAATCACCTGACTACGATTAAAGCCGTTGATAAGCTGCAGATGCTTGTTCATCACTGCGTCCAAATTCTCGCGGTTCGTTGAAAAATCCTCGCGCAGCGGTTGCTCGTAAGCATCAGGCCCAACGAGCACGTTGCCGTCTATCGTACGCATAATACCGCCGCCCTTACTAGTGGAAAACGCCGCCGCAAGCCCAATCAAGCCCATTGAACGCTGAGAAAGCGGCCCCGCGTTTTTGTCCAAAATGCAGCATTCACCCTTACGCGGGTGGATGGAAAAGAAACGGTCGCCCGCCATGCCGGCCACGGTGTCGCAGAAACAACCCGCCGCATTGGCAATTACGCGTGGACGTACAGTGCCGCGGTTGGTGTGCACGGCGGTGATAGCGCCATGCTCAACATCCATGCCGGTGACGACGGTGTTCAGCGAGATTTGCACATCGTTTTCGACCGCGTTTTCCGCCAGTGCCACAGTGAGCTTATATGGCGAGAGTATGCCGGAGGTGGGGTACTCAAACGCGCCGTTCGCTTCTTTGGTGATGTTTGGCTCAAGTGCCTCAAGCCGGCGGCGGTTCAAGTGCCGGCCGGGTACACCAAGCGCCTTGCTGCGGTAGCCCAGAAAAAAGCGCGCACTAATGCCAAACCAACGCTCATGGTAAAGAATCAAGCTCCCCCAGCGCTCAAACGGCACTGACAAATCCTTGCAAATCTGGTCATACATGGCGTTGCCGCGCACATTGTATTCGCCGCGCAGCGTGCCGGGGTGGGATGCAATACCCGGATGAATCATGCCGTCGTTGCGGGAGGAAGCATGCATGGCCACATCGTCCTCTTTATCAACCAGCAACACACTCAATTGCCAGCGCGAAAGCTCACGGGCAATGGAACAGCCAATAACCCCGCCGCCGATAATCAGCACATCCGGTGTCAGACCCTGCAAGGCATTATCCTTTACAGGCGGGGTGCGCATAGGCGGAGGTGTAAAGTCTTTGAGGCTTACATCATTGATAACCGCGCGAAAACCAGCCTTTGCCGCGAATTTTCCGCAGCGGACTATGGTTTCCCAATCACCAAGCGTACCCTCAAGCCGAACGGAATCGCCAAACTCGAAGCACTCCACGCCGGGGTATTTACGTGCAAGCAAGTTTTGCAGTGAACCCAATTTTTTCGTACAAATCACCCCAAAAGCACAGTTTGCCATTGACACATTGTATCATTTTCGGTATACTTTTGCAAGTACGGACAGACACCAATGATAATTTGAGGTATAAATGGGCGGATTTTTTAAGATTGTTGGCAGAATAGCAAGGTTCCTGATAGGGGGCTTGGGAAAATTAATCATCTTTTTTATACCTAAAAAGTATCGGCGCCAAATTGTCCGCCGCAAACGCACGCCCTCAAAAAAAATAACGGTAGTTGAATTTGCGGCGCGCCTGCGCCGCAAAGCAAAAAGGCGTGCTTTTTTTTCGGGGCTGATTTCGTTCGCCTTACTAGCATATTTTTTGCTGACTGCGGCAAATTCAAGTTCAAGCACAGTTGAACCGGACGACATGAAAGAAATGAGTCAGACCGAGTCGACTTTGATGTTGTTTGTGTTGGCGGCAGCTATTGGTTTTATAGTTTCCTGCATCAAGGCTATCGGGACCGCGGGCAAATATAAAAAGTTTCCACGGTATGCCGCTGCGCTTTGGTGGGAACCGGAGTGCTCACTGGAAACATTTACACAACGCCTGCACGCACAAAAAAAAGTGCGGCACGTAGGCGAGCAACGCTATTTTTCAGTGCAGCCGGAGGATATTAGCACACGGCGCAACCGTCCGCCAAAGCCGCTTAGAGGCATTTGGCTAAAAATGGCCAAAAATACCGCACAGAAAAAACTGCTGTTTTTCTTAAAGAAACGTCTGTTCCCCGGGGCATATCTAAATCTGGCGCTGCACCATATCGGCAACATTCGTTTAGATGAGGCGCGCACAAAAAATGCGGTACTGCTGACAGAGAAACCGGTGTTCATCAGCGTAGTTTGCGTTGACTGCGGCAAATTGGCACTGATTGAAAACGAGACGTTTGGCAAGTGTGAAGCCTGCGGCGCACCACTCACCGAACGCCTGTGCGATACAAAGTGTGAGCATTACAGTGAATCATTAGGGACAAGCTGTGCCACATGCGCACATGGCTTTGCGGCTTGGAAAAATACCAAATCTGACCTGAAGTGACAGGGCGCGGCCCGGCGCCACAATTTGCGCGCTGACGCATGATTTTAAGCATCAAGGAGCGCCCACATGGACCACTACTTTGACCTACACGCCTCATACCAACCCACGGGCGATCAGCCAGGCGCTATTGACGCGCTGGTGCGTTCAATTCAGGCAGGGCACAGCGAGCAAACGCTGCTTGGCGTAACCGGCTCCGGCAAAACGTTCACTATGGCGAATATCATAGCGCAGCTCAACCGGCCGACGCTTGTGCTTGCGCACAACAAAACGCTTGCCGCACAGCTTTGTTCCGAGTTCCGCGAGTTCTTCCCAAACAATGCAGTGGAATATTTTGTCAGCTATTATGATTACTATCAACCCGAAGCCTATATTCCCACCACGGACACCTATATTGAAAAAGACAGCGCCATTAATGAGGAAATTGAGAAGCTGCGCCACTCGGCGACGGCTGCGCTCAGTGAGCGGCGCGATGTGCTCATCGTCGCGTCGGTGAGCTGTATTTACTCACTTGGCGACCCGATAGACTACCGCTCCATGGTCATCTCACTGCGGCAGGGCATGACGAAAAGCCGCGAGGAGCTGATTGCCAAGCTGGTGGAGATTCAATACGAGCGCAACGACATCTCCTTTGTGCGCAACACTTTCCGTGTGCGTGGCGATGTGGTGGAAATTTTTCCTGTATATTCCAGTGACACGGCTATACGCGTGGAGCTTTTTGGCGACGAGGTCGAGCGCGTCAGTGAGATCAACGCGCTGACCGGTACGGTGAAGAACGTCGTTACACACACGGCGATTTACCCTGCGAGCCACTACGTTGTGGAACGCGAAAAGCTTGATGCGGCGTTGACAGAAATCGGTGCGGAATCCATTGACCGCGTTGCGGAACTCCGCACACGGGGCAAGCTGCTGGAGGCTCAGCGCATTGAGCAGCGCACGCTCTACGATATTGAAATGCTGCGCGAAACCGGATTTTGCAAGGGCATTGAGAATTACTCGCGCGTCATGAGCGGACGCAAGGCAGGCTCGCCGCCGTTTACGCTGCTTAACTATTTCCCGGACGATTTCCTGCTGTTTGTTGACGAAAGCCACGTGTCGCTGCCGCAGGTTCGCGCCATGTATGCCGGCGACCGTGCCCGCAAGGAAAACCTGGTTGAATTTGGCTTCCGTCTGCCATCGGCATACGACAACCGCCCACTGACCTATGATGAGTTTTACGCCCGCACACCGCAGAAGGTGTTCGTTTCCGCAACGCCCGGCGTGTTTGAGCGCGAGAACTCGGCGGTGATTGCGGAGCAGGTTATCCGTCCGACAGGCTTGCTTGACCCCGAAACCTCCGTTCGTCCGACCGAGGGGCAAATTGACGATTTGGTGTCTGAAATCAACCTCCGTGTGGAGCGCAGCGAGCGTGTTCTCATCACTACGCTGACCAAAAAAATGGCGGAGGACTTGACGGATTATCTGGATAATATTGGCATAAAAGTGCGCTATCTTCACTTTGGCGTGGATACAATTGAGCGCATGGAAATAGTCCGCGACCTGCGGCTTGGCGAGTTTGACGTGCTGGTAGGTATCAATCTGCTGCGCGAGGGGCTTGATATACCCGAGGTTAGCCTTGTGGTGATCCTTGATGCGGACAAGGAAGGCTTCCTGCGCTCCGAGACCAGCTTAATCCAGACAATGGGGCGCGCCGCGCGAAACGCGAACGGGCAGGTCATCCTCTATGCGGACAGCGTGACGCCGAGCATGGAACGCGCTCTCGCCGAAACCGCCCGCCGCCGCGAGAAGCAGACGGCATACAACACGGAGCATGGCATCACCCCGCAGACAATTACCAAGGATGTACACGATTTGCTGGAAATTTCGGTCAAGAATAAGGGCGAAAAGAGCGGCAAACATGGCAATGGTATTAAGCTCAGCCGTGCCGAGTATGAGCAGCTTATTGAGCAATACACCAAGGAGATGAAGGCTGCCGCCAAGCTGTTGGAATTTGAGCACGCGGCATTTTTGCGCGATAAGATCACCAAGCTGCGCGAAGAGTTGCAGAACAAGATGACAAAACTGCGTGAGGGATGATCCGCCCGTTTTCGCACGAGCATTTTATATGATAAAATATATCTGCCAGTTTAAGCTTGAACCGGCAGGCAGTTTATATAAAAATTATCGCATGGGTATATCCGCTACCTAGGCGAACAGCGTCTCACCCACAAGCCCCACCATAGCCAGCGAGAACAGCGCGGAATAAATAAACAGTGCGGGCGTGCCGCGGAAAGCGTGTGGGATTTCCGCTTTGCTTTCCATGATCCTGTTCACACCAAGCCGCAGGACGGCCAGCGCAAGCAAAAACGCAACCCCCGCGCCAAAGCCAAAAGCCAGCGCTCCGCCAAGCCCAAAGGCGGATCTTCTCCCCAAAAACGGCAGTATGAACACCAGCGTATTGAGCGCCGCCATACCAATTGTTGAGAGGAATTTGTCCATTGGGCGCCGCTTGGTGATGATTGTGACGGTCAGAACCACTAGCAGGAACAGCACCAGCAACACACATGCGTTTATTGGTAGTTGGTAAGCTGTTGGCAACGCGTCCAGCGCCGGAATTGTATAAAGTGCGGCGCAAACCAGCGTGTCAAGCGCAGAAAACCCAGTCAACAGCCCGGCAAAAATCAAAAAACGGCGAGGCTTTGTGGCAATGCGCAAAGCTTCGCCCATGCCAAAACCACCGGTAAAAACAAGGTTTTGGATGAAAACCGTATACAGCGCGATAAAAATCATTTCGGTTATTGCGGACATGGTTACAACTCCTTGTTCATTTAGGCATCATGCGCCATTTGCTTGGCATCTGCTCCTTTTTATTCGTCCAAATAACGCTGCCGCAGTTCAGCCATCAACTCTTCAAAGCTCTGCTGCGTTTCCTCCAGCGCGGCAGGCTGCGCCGTAATTTCATCCGGCTGTGAGGCAGTTGCGTCTTCGTCAACTGCAAGCGGCATGTAGTCGACCGGGCGCGGAATTTCGTCCGCATCTTCATCATCCGGCAGCACAGTAGCCCCGTTGTCCTCCGGGATTGCGTCTGCAGGCTCTGGTTGGGCTGCAAGAACGGGCGTTTCGCTGATTTTGAGCGCAACCTCCTGCACATATTGCTGACCGTAACGGTGGACGAAAATCCGCAAAAGCGCCGCCAAAAATCCTAGCATCAGCAATGTGCTTGCCGGGTGTGCAAAAAACGCAATACCAAAATCCGGCAGAATGACGTGTCCATAAAGCGCACCAAAGCTAAGTAATTCACGCAGTGAGCCCACGAGTACCATCACAAAGCAGTAGCCAAGCGCCCGGACCACCGACTCTTGCAGACTCTCCCGAAAGCTAACATTGATTGCCGTCTTTTCACAGTGAAGGACCGTAATGCCGCTGACGGCAAGCATGGTAATATAAACGCCCGTGTTGACGGCAAGCTCCGGGTCGATTTTCTCCGTAATGAGCATAATACCCAAGGCGCACAGCGTCCCAACCGCCGCATAAGCCGCCGCACGAAAGTAGCGCTTCCAGCGCGTCATAAACAGGTTTGCCAGTGTTTGCGTAACAAAAAACATAGCACAAAACGCCACCGAGAGCAACAACGCGACTTTGAGCGTCCCGGCCGCCATAACCGTGCAGACGGACAGCATTTGAATCAATATGGGATTGCGGGCGATTGCCGAATGCTGCAAGCGTTCCCAAAAGCTTTTATTCTCAGGCATATTCCGGCAACTCCTTCCTTGACCACGGCGTAAGCGCCCACAACTTGGTCAACAGCTCCTGCACAATGCCCCAGGTGCCGTTTGAAAACAAAATCGCAAACCACGCACCTTCCTCATACGCGCCAAAGCGCCGGAAGCACATCACCGCAACCGCGCTGTACGCCCCATAGGCAATACACCATGCCCAGTGCTTGGGCCGGCTGGCCGGATGATGCAGCAGGCAAACCCCGCAGAGCATGGCCGCCCCTGCGGAAAGCTCCAGCAACACGGAGTTTAGGCTGTCCGTCGGCACACGAGGAAACAGCGCGGCATAGGCTGCTATGCCCGCGAGGAACCCGGCGGAACTGCAGAACGCTTCCTTGCCGAGCAAAAAAGTAAAAAATACTGTGCCTAAAATCAAGGTCAGGCAACCGGAACCCATTGGACCGGAAACCTTTCCCAGCAGCAAATCAAGCATAGAGGCTACATCCAGGCGCGGCGCAACACCGTTTTGCAGGAGCGATGCGAGAGATTCCCCGGGGGGAATCACGGAGGCGGATTGATCCAGCATAATAGGCGGATAACTGAACACAGCGTCCTTAAAGCAGATCACCGCGAACGCCATACCCGCCGCCGCCGGGATAAAAGGTGCGCGGTGTACACCGCCGAATGGCAGCGCGGCAACCAAAACTGCGAACATAGCCGCGCTAACGCCCACATATATTGGTGCATTAGCCGGCAAACAAAGGGCAATGGCCGCGCCGGTAAAAAGACTGCCGCAGTCGAATTGATTATTCATGCTTTTGCGGAATATCAGGCGCACCACCCATTCGCTTGCAAGCGCTGCCAAGGCGCAAATTACAACCTGGCGCAGCGCCTGTCCGCGGTAGTAATACCATGCAAGCGCCACCGGCAGCATGAGCATCAGCAGCGCGATTTGGTAATATTTAGCCTCCTGCGCAGGCACAAGCTTTTCTGTGGGAGTTTTACCGCCCAGCGTGATTTCGGCGGGGTTTGGCATGGTGGAAGCCTCCAGTTTTGGGATAATTTTTGTATTGCACTTTTAGCCGTGCCCGAATATGATATAACATGTAATACTGATTCTTGATTCAAAAATGTCAGAAGCTTTAATTTATAGAGAATCAGTGTAATTATCATGGGAAGCGAGTGGCTTGTGTGAAGATTGAAGAGCTATCTGAGGAGCGCATTGTGGTGGAGTTGAGTGCGCAGGATATGGCGGAACTGGAAATCACCTTTGAGGAGCTGGACTACGCAAACATAGAAACGCGGCGTGTCATCTGGACCCTGCTGGACCGTGCCGGGCGTGAGCTTAGGCGTGATATTGACCCATCCGGGCGCATGATGATTGAGGTAATCCCCCGCGGAACAGGCGGCTGCGTGCTGCATTTTACGCTCATTGGACAAAGCAAGCGGATCGTCCCGCAGAAAAAGCCGCCGCGCAAAAGTACGCCATCGACCCCCTGTCTGAGCTTCGCCTTCCCCTCCATCGACCCTGTGTTGGATTCCGCGCGGGCTTATATTTCCTTTGGCTCACCCTTGCCGGAGCATTCCGCCCTTTATGAAAAAGACGGCGAGTACCGCCTTTTGGTCACTCCCGGCGGACGTCCGCGCGCACTGTGCGCCTTCTTGCAGGAGTACGGCGAGCTGTTGCCGGGCGGCGTCATGTCCGCCGCCGCTACACGGGAATACTGGCGGGAGGTTGTTGCCAAAAACGCGCTGGAAAAACTATCCGGACAACCCGGGCAACGCCCGGCGGAAAACGTTCACTGCATTGATGGCACGGAAGATCACTTTGCTTGATGATATAACCTTTTATCAAAAAACGACGTTTGAACTGGTGATGCAGGTTCAATCTCACCTGCGTAAATCTGCAATCGCCGCACTCGGGTCATCTGCTCCAAACACCGCCGAACCCGCAACCAGGCAATCCGCGCCCGCACGGATAAGCTCACGGGCATTTTTGGCGTTTATCCCGCCATCGGCCTGAATGCGCAGTTGTTCGCCGCGCGCCTGGCATTCCTCGCGCAGAGCCGAAACCTTAGGGAGCATGTCCGGCATGAACGCCTGACCACCGAAGCCTGGCTCCACCATCATGATGAGCACCATGTCCAGCAAGTCAAGATAGGGGTAGACTGCGTCAATAGTTGTGCCCGGTTTGACGGAAAGCCCTGCCTTGATTGGTGCGCCGCCCCTACTTTTGAAGGCATGGATTGCGTCGATGGTTTTACGAACCGAGCTGTCGCTTTCAATATGAAAAGTGATGCTGTCGGCGCCGGCTTCAGCGAAGTCGCCCAAGTAGCGCAGGGGATTGGAAATCATCAGATGCACATCAAAAAACATGTGTGAACGCAGACGCAGGGCGGCAATCACCGACGCGCCAAAGCTGATGTTCGGTACAAAGTGGCCGTCCATTACGTCAAGGTGCAGCCAGTCCGCGCCTGCGGCTTCAATCCGCGCGACGTCCTGTTGCAGACAGGAAAAATCCGCTGCCAGCAGACTTGGCGCCACCAAAATCGACATGGGATACCCTCCATATGCAACTTACGGATACATAAGAAGTATATCAGATTTATGCTCGAAAAGCAAATTGTGCAGCACGTCAGGTGTGGATAATTAGCACTTAATATGAAACAATAAACCCATAAAAAAAGAAGAATTAAAATGCGAACGCCGTTGACCG
>JAIRYC010000073.1 GCA_031267965.1 Oscillospiraceae bacterium
AACCGCCATGACTACCGTAAACACAAAGAAAAGGTTCCAGACGTGCCAGACGCTCTTTTTGAACCACACCAACACTGCAAAAAAAATAACGCCCGCAATCACCATGCCTACGCAGAGCAAAATGTACCCAAACTGAAAATCAGCATCGACAAGCCCCCAGTTGTAGCCGTCTATGGCGAAAAAGGCAATCATATAAGCCAGTGCCCAGTATAGCCCCTTGGCGTCAGCATTGGTGGATTCTTCTTTAGCCTCTAAATCGCCTTCCCTAAACCTTAAGAGGCAGACCACCAACCCCACCAAAAGCAAGATGGGCAGGATGTGCGTCACCACAATACTGCTTACCTTGAGCGCGCCCAAAAAGTAGATGACCGTGACGCTACCGAACATCACCATCATGCCCACCAGCCGCTCAACATTATTGACAGCAAAGGCGTAACCGCACCGGGCGCTTGTCACCGCACCGCCAAGCCCCGCATAGGCGACGATCGCGAACGCAAGGCGCGGATACCCGTACGGTAAAAAGAAGAACGGCAAAAATCCTGCCACCATCACGGCAACAGAGATATGTATTAGGCGCTTGAACTTATTCGACCACAGAAGCATTACCAAAAGCGACGCGAGGATATGTCCCAGATACATCCATGTAAAGCCTCCAAGCCCAAAAAACTCTGTGTTCACAGGGATGAACTCGCCACGCGCGGCATACAGCATCAACTCGAAAGCATAGGCCAGAAAATATACGTGGCGGCTCCATCGTATGCCTTTTAAGTTAAGCGGTTCCGATTTGCGCCACATCCCCGCGAAGGCTGCGCCGGTACGGTGAATCAGCCCCTTGCGTTCACTTTCCATGTCTATTTTATTATCCTCCGACAGATTTTGCACACATTGCACATTCGCACTATTAAATCCTCATTTATTATAGCATGGTGATTGGCAGAAGTCATAAATCGTTATACGAAGTATAAGAGCGTGTGAGTATTCACCTAAAAACTGCCTTGATTGAGTGTGCTAATGATACCGATTGGCAAGTAATGCAACCTTGTACAAGGTTGCGCTTTTCGCTCGTTTTCCCCTTCGGTCAAAACGGCGAAAATGCTTGTTGAGGCTCCCGCCACAAATCCCGGTTCCTGCGCTGGCGCTTCAGAACAGATCGCCACCTGTACGGGCGGCTGCACGTCCTATGGGCGCTTAAAAAGCTTCTGACTAAATAGAAAGCTGTGTTTTATAGTTTTGCCCATTAGTGAACTGAGAATACCCATAAATAACTGCTGTGTGTCCCCATAAATTCGAAACTTGACAGGCGTAATCGTTTCAGTGCGTTGGAGAATCTCAAATTGATTTCTTGCGCCGTCACTAAATGGATTTTTACCGAACAGGCATTCATAAGTTACGACGCCAAGAGAGAATAGATCTGCTCGTGAATCAATGTCCTTTTTTAGATTGTTAAACTGCTCCGGAGCAACATATCCCGGCGCATGCGGCCCTGCAATTGTCTCTGTTTTCGTTAACGATGGCACGCCAAGAATTCGATCGATTCCGAAATCTAAAAAATAAACTTTCCCATCAAAAGTAATGATAATATTTTCAGGCTTAATATCACGATGAACAATGTTTTTCTGCTCAAGTTGTTGGATAAAAACGAGTCATTGCTCCAAAAATCCGACTGCTTCACTTAAACTAAAATATTCTGCACATCTAATCCGTTCTCGTAATTCCTTGCCGCTAATCCTTTGCTCAATGATATAGAGGGTTTCGACGTCCTCATACAACATATGTCCATCCTCATAGATGACCGGAACGCAATCGAACGTTGTGTCCTCGCTAATATCAAGTTCCCGTTGTGATCGGAGGTCGTTTTGGAAAAAGAGCTTTACTACAACCGAACCATAATGCGGATGTATTGCGCCAAACACAGCTTTTTGCCCGCCGCGAGTAAGCAAAACGAAATTTTTCAATCCTGCTTTAAACTCGTCAAATGTTTGCATAGATACCCCATTTACGCCACAGCAAGAGCTTTCCCTATCCATTCGTTAAACTGAAACGAGAGATAGCTTGACGGAAGTATATATTTTTTCGCGTCTACAATTTTCTTAAACTGCTTTCCTTTGCAATACAAACCGATGCCGTATTTTGAAAACATTTGAATCGTACCGCTATGCGGATTTGCAGCATTAGTAAGTGCATACGAGTGTGACGCGAACCGAGTATTGAGAAAAGATTGTTCAACCACTTTGCTGATGTTGTTCATTTTCGCTTCAACCGCGACAAGCTTCGTTATGCTGAATATGTCGCAGATGTTGCGCGTTTTCCATGATTTATTGTGACGGACGACAAATTTTGCATCGAGTAACTTTTCTAACGATTTCAGCGTTTGCTTTTCCGGCAAACCAAGTTTAGAGATGATGGTTTCGCCATTAGTGTTCAGTGTAGTGCATAGATACGACAAAAGTTTCAAATCACTGACATCCAACGCCTCTCTCTCATATGACCAGTTATTCAGTATTGTTGGCTTAAATGACGCCAATACAATATCAGGGAAACCCGAATCAATACGCGGCTCAATGAACACGGCAAGATTGTTCTTTTTGTTATCACGCATGAACTTTGTGCAGTAATATTCAATAAACTGCTCAACCATTACATATTCTTCACCGAGAGTAGCACTACGTGTGTACAGTCCAATTTCAGAATTATTCTCTCTCAACATTATGATTCTTTCCATAAGTATTCTCCGATTCTCTTTTGCCATGCGTTTTATCATAGGTGGCAGGAACTAAATTCAGGAGGTTATTTTTTATGAATGTCCATTGCAACACAGTACTCGTAAAAAACCGACTTTACCAATTTGGTAGGCTCGGTTTTTCCATTTTCCCAACGATTGATGCTGGCATAACTGACTTTTAAAATCTTTGCAAGGTCTTTTTGACTTAGACCCATCTGTTTACGAGTATTTTTCACATCATCAGCAAAGCGCATCAACCTCACCTCCACTAAAAGTATAACAGGTGCTACATCGTAGATAAACAGGAAAATCAAGACGATAACCAAATTAAGTATATCAAAACGACGTGGTGCCTTTTTGGCACCTTACTTTCAGAAACCGTGTTGTAAAGAGTTATAAAATGATATATGGCGGTTGGACTGGATTCGTTGATTTACCAGCGTTTTGACCGAGAACTTATAAGAAGATATAAGACGAACATCGGTGAAAAACGCCCGAAAATTGTTTGGAAATCATGTATTGGGGTAACTCAATCGAGGGTTCGAATCCCTCCCTCTCCGCCAAAAATCCACCAAAAGCCTTGAAATTTCAATAGTTTCGGGGCTTTTCTCTTGGGTGAAATTCTTTAATTGTTAAGTCAAAGAGAGGATATATTGCCGTTATATTGGATGGTGTAGAGTATCTGTTTCCCGAAACAGTTTTATGTGCTTTTTGTGGCAAGCCAACAATTCTTTTTTTCTTAACTGCGAAAGTTCATAAGCCATTGCGCTACGCTCGACCGAAAGATAATCTGCCAACTCCTGCCTGTCAAATGGAATGTCAAACTCGTTACTTCCTTGTTTCCGCGCCTGTTCCGAAAAATAGGACAGCAGTTTTTCTTGTGTTGTCTTCTGTGTGATATGCTGTATTTTTTCAGTCAACATCACATTTTTTACAGCCACAACATTAAGCATATTTTGAATCAGACTTGCATGAAAAACGCAAGCGTTTCCGCAGGAGCGGACAATACGATTATAATCAAACAGCATTATCTCACTTTCCTCGTCGGCCACCACGCTGACGGGGAGTTTTTTTGTTTCGGCACAAGCAAATGCCTCTGCGAAAATATCACCACATTCCGCGCGGGCAATAATGGTGCGGTTGCCCCAATAATCCTCTCGAATAATATGAACACTTCCTGACAGCACAACGCCTACCGAACGAACCATATCTTCGGCGGAAAACACATACTCGTCCTTTGCATATTTCCTTTTTTGCGGTGACAGGCAATTTACCATTGTACCGAGGTCATCAGACTTAATTCCGGAGAAGAGCGGGCATGATTGTAGGACGGATAAAAATTCTTTCAAAATAAATCTCCTTTGTTGGAAATCCAACGTACTCTCTTTTTTGATTATACTATAATGTAAATGCGAAAGCAAGAGGAAGGACGCAAAATGACGCGAAAAATTATCAAAATCAATGCCGAAAAATGCAACGGCTGTGGGCTGTGCGCCGAAGTCTGTCATGAGGGAGCAATCGTTATGATTGACGGAAAGGCCAAACTATTGCGGGACGATTACTGTGACGGTTTAGGCAACTGCCTTCCTGTCTGCCCAACAGGGGCTATCACCTTTGAAAAGCGGGAAGCCGCCGAATATAACGAAGAGGAGGTTAAGAAGAATATAACCAATCAACATCAGCACACAGGAGGTTGCCCCGGTGGTGGCGCTCATCCTATTCAGCGAGCGACCACTACGACAACAGTCACAGCGGAAGCCGGCGGCGAACTGCGGCAATGGCCGGTGCAAATTAAACTCGTGCCGATTGATGCGCCCTATTTCGAGGGGGCAAACCTGCTTATTGCTGCCGACTGTGCCGCCTACGCAAGAGCAA
>JAIRYC010000052.1 GCA_031267965.1 Oscillospiraceae bacterium
TTGACTACCGCAAAAACAGTGGCCAAGTTCAGCGATTACAGCCCTCTTGAAAACCTCTCTAGGGCATAACAAAAAGTCAGTCGGCTAAATGCTTTGCACCATTTGCTTTTCCCTTTGGCCTTCCCTAGCACCCATGATACACAAAAATAGAGTCCCGCACCATTATATTATAGTATAAACCTTTTCAAAATTAGTCAATAAGCGGTTTGGCTTTGCACTAGGCTAAAAATATTTTTTGCTACAACCTATCCAAATAGTCTTGCTTAACGAATAGATTTTTCATTTGCAACTTCCTTTACGATTCTTCTAATTGCCCAACTGCTGTCTGCCTGTCCCTGTTGGTAAAGAAAATCTACTTTTGGAGATTCAATTTTTAGCTTTGATAGTTGTCGTAAAATTAGGGCGCTTATTATACATTCAGCTTTGAAATTATAAAAACGTATGGAAAGTGCGCTTCAACACATCCAACTGCTGCTCACGCGTAAGTTTAATAAAATTGACCGCATAGCCCGAAACACGTATCGTAAGCTGCGGGTATTTCTCCGGGTGCGCCATCGCATCTTTGAGTATGTCGCGGTCAATAACATTGACATTTACATGGTGTCCGTGCTCAAGGAAGAAGCCATCCAACAGCGTAACAAGGTTAGAGTGACGCTCGCTATCCGTTTTACCAAGTGCGGCGGGGATGATTGAAAACGTGTACGAAATCCCATCCTCACTGTAGTTATATGGCAGCCCGGCTACGCTTGCCAGCGAGGCTACGGGTCCATGACGGTCGCGCCCATGCATCGGGTTAGCGCCCGGTGCAAAAGGCTCGCCCTTTTTGCGTCCATCCGGCGTGTTGCCTGTTTTTTTGCCATAAACCACATTGGATGTGATTGTGAGAATGCTCATGGTCGGCTTAGCGCCGCGGTAAGTCTTGCGCCGCTGCAAACGCCGCATGAATTTGCGCACAACGTCTTGGGCTATTGTGTCCGCACGACGGTCATTGTTGCCGAATGCGGGGTATTCACCCTCAATCTCAAAGTCCACGGCAAGACCCTGCTCATTGCGGATTGGCTTGACCTTTGCGTACTTAATTGCCGAAAGGCTGTCCACCACAACCGAAAGCCCTGCCACGCCGCACGCCATTGTGCGCAGGACCTTTTCATCGTGCAGTGCCATTTGCAGCTTCTCGTAGCAGTATTTGTCGTGCATATAATGGATAACGTTCAGCGTGTTGACGTATAGGTCGGAGAGCCACTCGCAGATGTCGCTGAAGCGCGCACGAACCTCCTCATAGTCCAGCACATCGCCTTGGATTGGGATGATGGGCGGGGCAATCTGCTCACCCGTCAGTTCGTCACGCCCACCGTTTATTGCGTAAAGCAACGCCTTTGCAAGATTGGCGCGCGCACCGAAAAACTGCATCTGCTTGCCAATACGCATGGCAGAAACACAGCAGGCAATGCCGTAATCGTCGCCAAACTTCTCCTGCATAAGGTCGTCATTTTCGTATTGGATTGACGAGGTTTCGCAGGATAAGCGCGCGCAGTAGGTCTTGAATGGCGAGGGAAGGCGCGGACTCCAAAGCACAGTCATGTTTGGCTCCGGCGCGGGACCAAGGTTTGTAAGGCTGTGCAAAAAGCGATAAGTGGACTTAGTAACCATATGCCGCCCGTCAACGCACATACCGGCAAGCGATTCCGTAGTCCAGGTTGGATCACCGCTAAAGAGCGCGTCATAATCAGGCGTGCGCAAAAAGCGCACAAAACGCAGTTTAAGGATAAACTGGTCAAAAAGCTCCTGGATTTCCGCTTCGGTGTATTTACCGTTCTCTAAGTCGCGCTCAGCGTAAATATCAAGGAAGGTACTTACGCGTCCGAGACTCATTGCCGCGCCGTTCTGGTCTTTTATTGCCGCCAAGTAGCCAAAATAGAGCCATTGAATCGCCTCGCGCGTATCCTCCGCCGGGCGAGAAATGTCATAGCCATATGCCGCCGCCATTTTCTTCAGGGCTTTTAGCGCGCGGATTTGCTCTGCAATCTCTTCAATTGCGCGGATATTCGGCGAAAGCATTTCGCGCGGCAGTTCACTCTTCGCTTCCTCTTTCTTTTCAATGAGGAAATCCACGCCATAAAGCGCAACGCGGCGGTAGTCGCCAATAATCCGTCCGCGCCCATAAGAATCCGGCAGGCCCGTGATGATTCCGCTGTGCCGCGCTTTGCGCATTTCATCGTTATAGACGTCAAATACGCCGTCATTATGTGTTTTGCGGTAGTCGAAAACATTGCGTACATCGGCCGGAAGCTCACGCCCATACGCCTTTACGGACTTTTCTACAATGCGTATGCCGCCCATTGGCAAAACAGCACGTTTGAGGGGTTCGTCCGTCTGGAAGCCAACTATCAGCTCCAAAGATTTATTGATGTACCCAGCATCGTATGCGTCTACCTCGGAAATCGTTTTCACATCAATATCCAGAACACCGCCGGCATTGCGCTCACAATCCAACAGAACCTCGCACTTCGCCCACAGCGCTTTTGTACGCTCGGTTGGCTGCGCAAGAAATGACTCGTCACCGTCATATGGCGAATAATTACGCACAATGAAATCACGAACATTGATGTCGTTGTAGTCTTGGCTGTCAACAAACATATTTCTTCTCCCCCGCTCCTCCGGTTAAATCCCGGTGCAATTGTATATGCTAATGTGGATAGTATACCACGCATTATAAAAGAACGCAAGATGTTGGGGTAAAATTCTCTCCATTACGCAATATTTTGCGCTGCAGACTGCATGACTTTGTATGTTTTGCCAAGATCGGCCGGATATTGACTAACTGTCATCTTCCCCTAGTATTTTTTCAAGTTCTGCAATTTCATGTTCATTTCGCTGATTTTACCCAAAGGGTATTGACAATAATCTTTGTAACTGATAAAGTTTATCTGCGATCTGACACAGAAAGACATGTGTTTGGACGCACAAAAAAATCGGAGGTTATCACCATGAAGAAGACCCTTGGCATCATCCTGTGCGTGGCACTGGCTGCTACCGTTCTCATCTCCGTGCTGGTTGCATGCAGCAACAACAAAACCGACGACCCCAAAACCGACGACAAAAAAATCACCGTCATCACCCGTGAGGAAAGCTCCGGAACACGTTCCGCTTTTATTGAACTGTTTGGCGTTGAGGAAAAAGACGCTGGCGGCAAAAAGGTGGATAACACAATTGATACCGCAGAAACCGCAACAAACACTGCCGGCGTCCTGATGAGCATTGTTGGCAACAAAGACGCAATCGGCTATATCTCCCTTGGCTCGCTGAACGACACCGTCAGCGCGCTCAGCATTGAGGGTATTGCCCCAAGTGTAGCCACTGTTAAGGATGGCACTTACCCCATTCAGCGTCCATTCAACATCATCACTAAAGCTGAACTGAGCGCAGTCGCCAAAGATTTTGTTGATTTTATCCTTAGCGCCGAAGGGCAAGCCGTTGTTCAGAGCAACAACTATATTCCGCTGGATAACGCCCCAGCCTTTGCCAGTAACAAGCCTGCGGGTACGGTCAAAATCGACGGTTCCTCTTCCGTTGGGCCTTTGATGGAAAAGCTGGGCGAGGCCTATGAAAAGCTCAACACCGGCGCAAAGGTCGAAGTCAACGTTTCCGACTCCGGCACAGGCATTACCTCCGCCGTTGAAGGACGCTGCGATTTTGGTATGTCCTCACGCGACCTTAAAGACGAGGAAACGGCCGGCGGCGCCAAACAAACCAAAATCGCCACTGACGGCATTGTCGTTATCGTCAACAAAAACAGACCCATAACCAACGCAACCAAGGACC
>JAIRYC010000093.1 GCA_031267965.1 Oscillospiraceae bacterium
CTGCCAAAAAAAGAAGTCATTAAGCTGAACCTTGAGATTGAAAAGCTCGAAAAATTCATGGGCGGCATTACCAACATGAAAAAGCCCCCTGCCGCTATCTTTATTGTTGACCCGCGCAAAGAGCGCATTGCTGTGGCAGAAGCACGCAAGCTGCACATCCCCATTGTGGCCATTGTTGACACCAACTGCGACCCGGATGAAATCGACTGGATTATCCCGGGCAACGATGACGCAATCCGCGCCGTGCGCTTGTTCTCCTCGGTCGTTGCCGACGCGGTGATTGAGGGCCGCGGCGGTGAGGATAAGGAAGAAGCTGCCGGATTCTCGGCGGAAGAAGCACCGGCTGAGGAAGCAAATGTTGTTGCCGAGACGGTTGTTGCTGAAGAAGCTACAGCGGAATAAGCGAACCCATTCTTACGGATGATTATGAATCAACCCTATTATAATACGGATTTATAAGGAGAGAACTACACATGGCATTTACGGCAAAAGAAGTCCAGACTCTGCGTGAGCGCACGGGTGTGGGTATGATGGACTGCAAAAAAGCGCTGACCGAAGCGGACGGCGATATGGAAAAAGCCATTGACTTTCTGCGTGAGCGCGGACTTGCCGCCGCCGCCAAAAAGGCAGGGCGCATTGCCGCCGAGGGTGCGGTTGTGGCATATCAGGATGGCGAAACCGCCGTTTTACTGGAGGTCAACAGCGAGACGGACTTCGTTGCAAAAAACGCGGAATTTCAGGGCTTTGCCGTTGCGGTTGCCAAAACGGTTGCCGAAACCAATCCTGCTGATGTTGACACACTCCTTGCAACGGCTCTTTCCGGCGACAGCCGCACGGTGCAGGAAAATTTGCAGGATAAAATCCTCTTGATTGGCGAGAACCTGAAAATCCGCCGCTTTTTCCGCGCAGAGGGCGTGAGTGCTACGTATATCCATGCGGGCGGTTCCGTCGGCGTGCTGGTGCGCTTTGCCACGGACGCAGACACTGCCGCCGCCAAGGCTGAATTTGCTCAGCTGGGCAAGGATATTGCCATGCAGGTTGCCGCCATGAACCCGAGCTACCTTGACGCGGCTTCCGTCCCGGCGGAGGTGCTTGCGCACGAGAAGGAAATCCTTATTGCGCAGATGAAGGAAGACCCCAAAATGCAGGGCAAGCCGGACGCGGTGCTGGGCAAGATTGTGGACGGCAAGCTGGGTAAATATTACAGCGAGTCATGCCTGCTGGCGCAGCCGTATGTCAAGGATGACAGCCAGACGGTGGCCCAGTATATCGCTTCGGTTGCCAAGGTGCTGAGCGCGGAAGTTTCCGTGACGGAGTTTGTGCGCTTTGCCAAGGGCGAGGGCATTGAGAAGCGTCAGGATGACTTTGCGGCTGAGGTCGCGAACATGACGAAATAAGTCCGCATATAGACACAACTTAAAAAGGCGGAGTGCAGATAAGTTTTCCGCCTTTTTTGTATCTACAAATTGCCCTTACATTTTTCTTTTAAATATGGTATAATAGCATTGTTTTAATGTATGGTTTGATTTTTAATAAATGGGGAAACAACAATGTTTCAAATTGGTGATACAATCCTTTATGGTGTATACGGCGTGTGTGCCATTGTGGACATTGTGAAGAAGAACTTTAACGGGGAAGCAACGGATTACTATGTCTTAAAGCCGGTTGAGGAAAAAAATTCCACAGCCTTTGTTCCGGTTAACGGCTTGACCGCTGAGAAGTTCCGCTGCCTTTTGTCTGCCGACGAGATCTATTCATTAATTGAAGCGATGCCGGACGAGGAGATGCTTTATATTGAGAACGAGCTTGTCCGCCGTGAAAAGTTCAAGGAGATTATTGCCGAGGGTGACAGGACGGAGTTGATTCGGCTGATAAAAACGCTGTATCTGCAAGGGCGAGCAAAGCGCGGCGAGGGTAAAAAGCTTAACGTTATGGACGAGCGCTTGATGAAGGACGCCGAAAAAATCCTTTACGATGAGTTCGCTCATGTCCTGAACATTGAGCGAGAACAAGTCTTGCCGTTTATCACCGAACAAATTGAGGCTGCAAAAAAACAAGCTGAGAGTTTATAATTAAAGCAAGGTGATGGCGCACGCTCCATTGCAACTCGACCTTTTGCGTGGTATAATATCTGCCAATTGTCTAAGCTGCGCGAGGAGTTACTATGGCGGACTTCCAATTCTCCGACTTTAACCAAGTGAACATGCCCTTTGCCCAAGAGGCAGAGCAGGCAGTGCTTGGCTGTATCCTCAAGGACCCGGTGTGCATGAGCCAAGTGCAGATTATCCTGCGCCCGGAGCATTTTTTCCTCCCGCAGCACCAGGCGATTTTTGCGCAGATGGTTCAGCTTGAAACAATGGGCGGCAAAATTGACCCGCTGATTGTGCTCAACGCGCTGATAAAAGATAAGATCTACGACGAAGCCGGCGGGCGGCAATATCTGTTTCAACTGGCGCAGTCCGTGCCGTCGTCAGTTAACGTCGAATCCTGGGCGCACATCATCCGCGAAAAGGCAATACTGCGCTCACTCATCACGGTTTCGCAGGAAACGATTGAGGCGGCAGCGGCGCAGGCGGAGGACGCGGACATGCTTTTGGATTCTGCGGAGCAACGCCTTTACGAGTTGCGCAGTGGCAAGGGAAGCAATCTGCCCTCCAAGCTGATTGACGTGATTGTGAGCGACGTTTATCCGCACCTGCAACTGCTTTCCAATCCAGAAACGGCCGAGGAATTCAAGGGGCTTTCCACAGGTTTTGCGGATTTAGATTCAGTCATTGGAGGGTTGAATAAATCTGACCTGATATTACTGGGCGCACGCCCGGCGGTTGGTAAAACCAGTGTTGCGCTCAACCTTGCGCGCAACGTGGCCGGTCATGGCAAAAAGGTGGTTTTCTTTTCGCTGGAGATGACCAAGCAGCAGCTCGCGCAACGCGTCTGGTCGTCCGAGGCGGCGGTTGAAGTGTTCCGTATGCGTGCGCCCGGTCATTTTGGCGAGCAGGACTGGAATCGTCTGAGCGGCGCGACCGTTGCGCTCAAGGATGTGGAGCTCTATCTTGACGATACGTCTAATATAACCGTCTCCGAGATTAAGGCACGGATACGCCGGCTGAAAAACGTGGGCTGCGTGTTTATTGATTACTTAGGCCTGCTTGCCAGCGACCAAAAAGCTGAGAACCGCGTGCAGGAGGTCAGTAAAATTACCCGCGCCCTCAAGATGATGGCGAAGGATCTGAACATACCGGTAGTGGTTTGCGCCCAACTCTCCCGCGCGACGGAGCAAGGCGGCAAGCACCGCAAGCCCGGTCTGGCGGATTTGCGCGAATCCGGCTCCATTGAGCAGGACGCGGATATTGTGCTCATGCTTTACCGCACAGAGTATGATCCTGAAGGCCAGGACATGCCGCCAATGGGCGAGGATATCTCGCTGCTGGAAATTATTGTGGCGAAGAACCGCCACGGCGCAACCAAAACGCTGCAGTTCCATTTTGACGGCAAATACACCCGCATTACGCAAATTGCGCAGAGTGAGTACGGCAATTACGAATGATATCCGCCATAAAGGAGTTGACGCTGTGAAAAAGCAGGTCTTTGACGTTCTCAAGGTTCCCGTCGTTCTTTTTATGTGTGATGTTGAGTCGTCCAAGCCCGGCAAGCAATTTGAGAGCTTGGACGTTATAATTAAAGTAAAAGCGGACCCCTTTGGTGATGTTGCAATGGATGCGCGCAATGAGCAATTTGAGCCAGTCACTGGCAATTGGAAGCTGCAGAATACTTACAGCGGTATAATTCTTATCGTCGTTTTAATCTTTTTTGCTCTGCCCTTAAGCTACCGCCTTAAAAAGCGATTGCCTGAGCTTATCATCAAAGAGAAAAAGATGGTCCAGTATATGTGTTATATTTTGCTGGCGCTCTCTATGCTCATACCGATTATTGGTTTGACAAGTAACTACACCGGCCGGGACATAAAAGTCGATATCTACGCAATTTCCAGATGGCCGGCATTTTGCCTAGCGCTCGCTTCGTTGGTGCCTGAGCTGCTGATGTGCGGAAACCCGGTTCCTTTGCCTGACACGGAAAAGGACGGCGCCACATGAACACATTTGACGCTGTGCACGAAAGCATCGCGCGCCATATGTTGATTATGCCGGACGACAGTGTCCTTGCGGGCGTATCCGGCGGGGCGGATTCCCTATGCATGCTGCACATTCTCACGCAGCTGCGGGAGAAACTGGGCTTTACCCTTACGGCGTCGCATGTGAATCACTGTCTGCGCGGCGCTCAGTCTGATGAGGACGAAGCGCTCGTCAGTCGCTATTGTGAGGATTGGGACGTACCCCTGCAAATCCGCCGGGTGGACTGCGCCGCCGAGGCAAAAACGCGCGGCGTTGGTCTGGAGGAATGCGGGCGCGCTTTGCGCTATGAATTTTTTCGTGCGTGCAGTATCTCACATGGAAAAATCGCGTTGGCACACACATTGAGCGACCGCACCGAAACATTGATTTTTAACCTGACACGCGGGGCTTCACTGCATGGGCTGTGTTCGATTCCTTATGCACGCACTGACACGGACGGCACAAAATGGACAGTAATTGTCCGTCCGCTTTTGGATATCACACGCGGCCAGATTGAGGAATATTGCGCCGCGCGCGGCATTGAATATGCAGTTGACGCCAGCAATACGGATATTCGCTATGCGCGCAACAGAATTCGGCACAGGGTTTTGCCGGAGCTGCGCACCATTAACCCGCAGTTAGAGGCGGCAACGGCACGAACGCTGCAGAGCCTTGCGGCTGACGACATATATTTACAGAATGAAGCCGCCGCGCTCGTGGAAAATTGCAGGATTGGTTTTTTTGAAGGCCTCGATGCACATTTTGAGACGCAGCGCCTGCTGAAAGCGCCCATACCTATTCGCAGCCGCGCCTTGCGGCAAATTTTGGCGGATCTGGGCATACAAATTACGGCGGATGCCATTATCCGGCTGGAGAGCGTGCTTGCCGGAGGCAGGGTTTCAGTTGGCGGGGGCGTGCTTGCGGCTTGCCGGCGGGGCATACTAAAATTCAACAGAGAGCTGCGCTCACCCAAGGTCAGTCCCGCAGAATAGCAGGATATAAGGAGGCAAGCCAGCGATGCTTTGGTGGGCATGCCGCTGGGCAAGATAGACGCAATATTTGCATTTTTTTCAGTTTTGTGGTATAATATTTCAATACTGTCTGTGCAAAGCACTATCTTTGGCACAATACGGGGGGATAAATTGAACAGAAATAAATTGCTTACCATCATATCTTGGCTGATTATTCCAGTGGCGCTGATTTCAGTCTTTAGCATGTTTACGCGCAAAAAAGAGCCGGAAAAGCTGCAGTATTATCAGATTCTCGCTTTCTTCCAGGAGGATGAGATTGCCGAATGCACACTGAACATGGCAAGTGGCAAGCTGGCGTATATCCTGCGCGAAGACAAGGAAGCGGCTGACAAAAAGAACGCCGAGAAGCCCGACGCGAAGGAAAAGGATAAGGCAAAACCGAAGGTTAACGTTTATGCTGTGGCCAACGTGGAGATTTTTATCAGCGATGTACACAAGTTGCTTGTTGAGCACAATAAGGCAGTCCAAAACCAAGTCAATAATCAGGGCACAAAATACCCGGTAACGGGTACAGTGGCGGACACAAGCGCCGTTACAACCACTTTGCCGCCCGATGCAGAAAACACGGCTGCGCCGGGAGAAGTAACTACCGTACCAACCGGTGAGGTCAGCACACCTGAACCAACTGCGGCGCTCTCTGCGGAAATAACGACCGTGCCGTCTACTGAGATAAGCATAACTTCCACACAGGACTATGCAAAGGAACTTGAAGCGGCAGGGCTAATTAAGTTTGACTTAACCAAGGAATCCGCCGGCAGCTTTCTTTTGAGTTTGCTGCCTACAGTTCTGTTGGGTGCGTTGATGATCGTGCTCGTTGTGGTAATGTACCGCAAAATGGATAAAACAATGACCAGCGAAACCAACCGCACACTGGCGTTTGGCAAGGCGCGCACCCGCAAGGGCAAGGATGAAAAGCGCCGCACCACCTTTGAGGACGTTGCTGGGGCGGACGAAGAAAAAGAAGAGCTGAGTGAAATTGTGGAGTTTCTCAAGAACCCGCGGAAGTTTAACGAGATTGGCGCGCGGATTCCCAAGGGCGTGTTGCTCGTCGGACCTCCTGGAACAGGCAAGACGCTGCTTGCGCGTGCTGTTGCGGGTGAGGCGGACGTGCCGTTTTTCTCTATCTCTGGCTCCGATTTCGTAGAGATGTACGTTGGTGTGGGCGCCTCCCGCGTGCGCGATTTGTTTGAGCAAGCCAAGCACGACAGCCCCGCGATTATCTTCATTGACGAGATCGACGCGGTCGGCAGGCACCGCGGCGCGGGCATGGGCGGCGGTCACGATGAGCGTGAGCAGACCCTCAACCAGCTTTTGGTGGAGATGGACGGCTTTGGCGCAAACGAAGGTGTGATTATCATTGCCGCAACAAACCGCCCAGATATCCTTGACCCAGCACTGCTGCGTCCCGGACGTTTTGACCGTCAGGTCACGGTGGGCTATCCGGATATCAAGGGACGCGAGGAAATCCTTGTTGTGCACGCAAAGGGCAAGCCGCTTGCGCCAGACGTGGAGCTATCGGTTATTGCGCGGGCGACGGTGGGCTTTACTGGCGCGGACCTTGAGAATCTGCTGAACGAGGCGGCGCTCATGGCGGCACGGCGCGGCAAGCACGCAATCACCATGGATGAGATTGACGAAGCATCCATCAAGGTTCAGCTTGGCACGGAGAAGCGCTCGCACAAGCTGACGGACAAAGAGAAGCGCCTGACAGCCTATCATGAGGCGGGTCATGCGGTGGCGGGCTATTATTTGGAAAACGCGGACAGGGTACACCAGGTCAGCATTATCCCGCGTGGCATGGCGGGCGGCTATACGCTGCACCTGCCAAGCGAGGACAAGGACACAATCAGCAAGAGCGAAATGCTTGACAGGCTGATTATCCTGCTGGGCGGACGTGCCGCGGAAGCGATTGTGCTGGGCGATATTTCCACCGGAGCCAGCAACGATTTGCAGCGCGCCACCGAGCTTGCGCGCAAAATGATAACGAAGTACGGCATGAGCGACGCGCTTGGACCACTCACCTTTGGCAGCGAGCAGGAGGAGGTCTTCCTTGGTCGGGATTACACCACGCACGCGCGCAATTACTCCGAGCGCATTGCCAGCGAGATTGACGAAGAGATGAATCATGTGATTACCGACGCTTACAAGCGCACGGAGAAAATCCTGACGGAGCACAGGGATAAGCTTGAGGCAATTGCTACCGCACTGCTGGAAAAAGAAAAGCTTGACGGCACTGAATTCAAGGCGATTATGATGGATGGCGTGACAGAAT
Organism: Oscillospiraceae bacterium; assembly: GCA_031267965.1. GTDB lineage: Bacteria > Bacillota > Clostridia > Oscillospirales > Acutalibacteraceae > WRKY01. The sequence goes on from JAIRYC010000093.1 coordinate 7,416, forward strand.
AATCCGCAGGACAAGCTGGCATATAGTAAATTTAGGGGTGGGCATTGCCTGCCCCGTTTTTGTGGTTAGGAGTACATCATCTTGTAATTATAAGAAAGCCGCCGCTTTTCGCCAAAGCCTTGCTTAATTATTCCGCCGTTAAATAGAGCAAATCCTCCGCCGAAAGCCCGGCTTGCAGCGCTAGGTTAACCGCCAGCGCAATCAGACGAGCGGAGCGCTCAGTCAGCAAATCAATATCACGAGGAGCGACAAAGTAAGGGCGCGGCGTTGATCTGTCACCATGCTCGTAGTCAACCACAGTCGGTACGCCTATGGCAATCACCGGCACGCCCAGTGTGTTTGCGCTCAGCTCTGGGCGCGTGTTTTCCACGCCGCTGCCAGGTGAAACCCCCGCGTCACTTAGCTGTACGGTGCTGCCCAAGCGCGCTATATTCCCCGCCGCCAGCGCATCAACCACAATAACCGCCGCTGGATGCACTTCCTTAAGCAAGCCGGACAGAACCTCACATGACTCAAGACCTGTTTGCGCAAAAACTCCCGGCGCCAGTGCGCAGACCTCACGCAGATTTGCGCCGCCAAGTGTCCTCCGGCCGCGCGTCGTCAGAATATGCCGCACGGTGCGCGGACCCAGCGCGTCCGGCGTGATTTGTGCGTTGCCCAGTCCCAGCACAAGCACGGCGCCATTTTGTGGTAATATTGCGCTTATTTCGTCCGCGAGGATTTGCGCCTGTTCCGCTTCCGGCGGCTCTGCGGAAAGTATATCCGGGAAGCGCATAGTGATATACACACCCGGCGGTTTGCCAAAGTCCGGTGCGTCTTGGCCAACTCTTATGCGCGTGATTTTGGTTTTACTGTGTGTAGTTTCTTCTTTGGTTACGCCGGATGACGGCGAAACGCGTTCGTGCAGCTCCAGCGCAAGGTCGGTGCGAGGCAATGGCATGGAGGGCACTCCTTCGTTTACACTTTCTCTTAGCGTGCCCGAACAATTTTGTAAGATACTGACAGTCATTATCTTACAAAAACGGTAAATATATCTCCATCCGAATTGCCAATTTGAAAACAGTTTGGAAATTTTCCGCAAAAGGCTTGAATCTGCACAGCTTTTTATGTATAATAATTATGGCGTATTTTACGCACCACATAAAAAAGGATGCTTTGCCGTGAAAAACATTGCTAAAAAAAGAGTCAAATGGCTCATTGCCGCTACGCTTTGCTTGGTTGGCTTGCTAACGGTGAGCGCATTGCTCTTGCCTTATATTTCCCCAAAAAACGGTAGTTTTTCACAAATACTGCGCCTTAATGGTGAAGGTGACGAGTCCCTTGGCGAAGAGCCGCCGGCGGGACCTGTGTCAGAGGAGGACGAAACCGAACCGGTTACACTGACGCTCACCCTTGCGGAAGGCATAGCGCCGCTGAGCTTTACCGGGCTATCAGGCGAAGCGGTGGATTATGCGGACAAGCTTCCGACGCAGGACGATATACTGCAAGCGGGCGGCGCTCATTGGCGCTTTGACGGCTGGTCGGATGTGTTGCCAGTAGACTTTCCGGATGCGAATACACAGATCGCCGCTATTCTTACGCAGGTCTACAGCGTGGTGTTCACGGGGATTGAGAACCCGCCTGAATTCCAGTATTTGGAGAGCGGGGACGACGTTGTCTTCCCGAATATTCCAACACCTGCGGGCTGCACGTCCACATGGACGCTTGATGGGCAGGATGCTTCCGCATACTCGATTGCGCAAAGTGACCTGAGCTTTGCCGCGGTGCTGCGCACAACCTTTGCCGTGCGGCTTGTGGGCGAGGCTTTGCCCGGCGGCAATGAGGTTGATTTTGGCGACTACATTTTCCCCGTTACAGTGGGGCAAACGCTGAGTCAGGCGCAAATCCTTATGCTAATCAGCGATTTACCGGACACTACCGGATTTACGTTTGTACCCGGCGCGGACTTCACGATCCCGGCGAACAACGGCGGCATCGTGACAATTAACTACAAGCGCAACAAGTATGCGCTGACATTTTATGGCTGCAACGACACTGTTTTCAGCCAGACAGAAGTACCTTTTGGTATGGAGCTGACCATTCCCGCAGGTGAGCCGACATGCATAGGCTATCACTTTGACAAGTGGATGGACTTTCCCGAAGGGACTGCGATGATGGGCACGGAGGCGCTCTCGTTTTACGCCAAGTTTGACCCGAACGAAGACACCGCCTACACGGTGCTCCTTGTGGGCGAGGCACTGCCGGGTGGTTCGCCGGAGTTGCTTGCCGCCGAAGTGCTGACTGGCACAAGCGACGGCACTGTTACCGCTGCCGAAGCACTTGCGCAGTTTGTTGGCGACACCGAGTTTGAGGGCTTTACCTTCATCGGCGCCGCAGACTTTACCATTGCGGCGACCGGCGATGGTGTTTACACAATCAACTATAGCCGCAACAGCTACACGCTCACGCTGGTGGAAATTGGCTCTGACGGTGAGCACGCCAGCGAGCAAAGCGTATTGTTTAACTTGCCGCTGGACTTTTTGCCGTCCAGTGTAACGTATCGCCCATTCGGCCAGCGCTTTGACGCTTGGGATTCGCACCCGTCAACCATGCCGGCCAATGACGACTTGAAGGTGACCGCGCAGTATGTCAACGACACGTACGATGTAGTTTTCCGTAATTATAATGGTGTGGAGCTAGAGACAATCCCCGTGGAGTTTGGCGGAGTTATCCCGCAGACGGTTGCGGCTGCGGCGCGTTTGGGCTACCACTTTACGCATTGGGCGACATATCAGGATGATGACACCTTGTCCTGCGAAGATGACAGCCACGCGGTGACGTTTGATTCCACCAGCCCTGTGTTGGCGGACGAGGGCATAACCTACTATGCCCATTTTGACCCGAATACCAACACACCGTTCACGCTGGTGTTTGTTGGCGAGAAGCTTGAGGCGGGTCAGTTTGACTACGCAAATCCACTTGGTCAAAAGGTAATGACAGGCACTACGGACCTGAACACACCCTTCAGCACTGATTGGCTTGCGAACGAAACGGCGATCCCCGGCTACCGCTACGCCGGCGTTGACGAGGCCGCGCAGGTCATTGCCGCTGACAGCTCTGCGATTTTTCATGTGCGCTTTACCCGCCTGAATTACTCCTTGCGCCTTGTGCAAGAGGGCGAGACGGATAAGGGTCAGGCGTTTTCAGTCCGTCTTGGCACGCCGATTGCCAGTTTTCTGGCGGATTTTGAAGCGCTCAGCAAAGACAGCAGTAACACTATGCAATATAAGTATGGGTATGAATTTGATTGCTGGCTGGATTCCGCACTGAGTGATTATGATGCTGCTGGCGCAACCTTGCCTGCCGGCGGGCTGACGCTCTATGCGCGTTACAAAGCCGCGCCGTGGACTGCGTCATTCAGTTACGCGTCCCGTACGGAGTATAAAGAGTCCGTTACGAACAAGAGCAATGACTACACCGTTGACTTTAACGGCCAAATCACCCCGCCGACTGTGCGCCGTTACGGTTACAGCTTCAAGGGCTGGAAGGATGACGTCACCAATGTGCTCTATCAGCCGAACGAGCTTTTTATGAGCGAGGAAAACCGCGCGTTCACGGCAGTTTGGGAAGCGAACAAATACAGCGCAACGTTTATTTATGAGAATAACTCCGGTACGCAGACGACTGTTGCACAGGACCTTGTGTTTGACAGCGCGTTTGATTTGCCGGTGAAGGATAATCCCGTCACGGCGGATACCTCAACCGTTTGGGCACAAGAGGAAGGGCGCGTTAAGTGTGGCTACGAGTTGAAAAACTGGCTTTGGGAGGACGACGACTCCGGTGAACACACCGTGGAGCCAACTGCCAAGCCAACTATGGATTTAGAAGGCGGTATGACCTTTACTGCTACGCAGGACATTAAAAAATACCCGGCCATCTTTACTTGGGTTGGCGGCACGCAGACCATTATGGTGGCGTACGGCACGTCCATTGACGACGCGGTTGCTGCCGAGGACTTTGTCTGGTACCGCGCTTGGAATAATGACACCCAGAACAACAAGGCAGACTTTGACAGTGCTGCGCTCCAAGCAAAGCACAAGGGATATTCCATTGATGGCTGGGAAGAAAACCGCTGTGACGGAGCCGCCGACCTTGACCCTGTGTTCGGTATCATAACTGACTGCACCAAAAAGTTCAACGCGGTGGACCACGCGCTCAAGTGGAAGGTATCCTTCAGGAAGTATAACGATTCCGTGCGGGATTGGGTGGCCGCTACAGCGTCCGGTTCCGATATCTTCGTAACCTTTGGCGATGATATCCCGTTGCCCGGCACGCCAAGCCCGACGCAGTACTTCAAGGGCTGGTGCACCGATACCGCGCTGAAAAAAATTGTCGCCAGCGAAAACGACGAATACTACCAACTCAATGAAGAAAACCTGACGCTTTACGCCCGGTTTGAGTGCCCGATTGAGTACCGTATTGCCGGTCAGGTTGTGCATACGGAATACGTTGCGCAGTTCTCGCCAATCGTTAAATGGAACCCCACCGCGCCTGCCGGATATCACTTTACCGGCTGGACCGAGGCGACAACCGGCGATTTGGCACTGACGCAAATGCCTGCAAGAAAAATCACGTTTTTGGGAGACTACGATATCAACGTATTCACCATTCAATTCAAGTATAAAGATAAGAGCGGAAAATGGGTAGAAACCGCGGCTGTTGACTATGCCTCCAGCCAAATTATCCAACTGCCCGGCGTTGTGTCCTCTGCGCCGGACACTGACAGCGAGAAGTTCACCGGCTGGAGCATTGGCACAACAAGCATCACACCGGGAACAACCAAGGCGTCAGGCAGTCACGGGCAGAAAATCACCGTGACGGCGCAATACCGTGCAAAAAAACTCAAAAGTGTAACGGCTTCGCTACCGAGCGGTGTAACGTTCAGCCAAGGCTCTGTGATTGACCTTGGGGCAGCCGGGCTTATCTTCTACGCAGAATACGATAACAGCGTTAAGGAACAGCGCACGGATATCATCGCTCTGCTTAAGAACAAGTCTGTTACTTACACCCCGCAAACCTTTGCGGCGGCAGGACCGCAGGATATTACCATTACTTACAAGCTTGGCGGCGAGAGCGCTTCCTGCAAACTCAGGGTACAGATTACGCCGCGCCGCCCGGTAAGTGTTGCAGTCACCACGCTGCCCGCAAAAACGACCTATCAGGTGGGTGAAAAGCTTGATTTACGCGGTGGCATGCTGGAAATCCGTTACGATAACGGCACCCGCACGAACACCACGCCGCTCACGCTCAGCAGCGCAAACGAGTTTATCACGGTGTCCAACTTTGATTCGTCCGCGCCAGCCAAACGCATATTGACTGTCAGGTATTCCATTGGCGGGCAGACCTTTACCACGGAGTTTACGGTGACGATAGTCAAAAAAGCCAACGCGTGGTTAAAGGGCGACGTTAACAACGACAAGAAAGTAAACTCTCTGGATTTGCTTCTAGTCAAGCGGCACATTTTGGGGATTGCTTCGCTCAGTGGCGAGGCATTCAACGCAGCGGACATCGACGGCAACGGCAAGGTCAACAGCGTGGATTTGATGAAGATGCTCAGACACATTTTAGGGATTGAAGCGCTGAAGTAAATGGCAAGCAAAGCTTTGGGGCGCGGGTGACCGCGCTCTTTGTTTTGCGGTGATTTTTGTGGATGATTACGTTGATTAAAACGATATTTATAGCTGAGAGCTCTACTATAGAGTTCTCAGCTATAAATGCCTATTTTACCCACCACATTTTTACAGCAACGCAGCTTTTGCAGGATAATTGTTGCCCCTAATTTGACAAACACATCCCTGTCATGGTAAAATAAATATAAAATTTCATCGAAATGTGCCGACTCCAAGCGCGAGGCGGCGCGTTCTCTTTATTCAAAAAGAAAAGGAACCTTCTAAAAATGGATGTACCCAAAATCTCGCAGACTGAAAACCGAATGGGCATCATGCCCGTCGGTAAACTCCTGTTTAGGATTTCCGCACCAATCATGCTCTCCATGTTGGCGCAGGCGCTATATAATATTGTTGACAGCGCATTCGTCTCGCAGATCAATGAGGAAGCCCTCACTGCTGTAACACTGGCGTTCCCCATGCAAAACCTGATGATTGCCGTCAGCGTTGGGCTGGGCGTGGGTGTCAATGCGTTCCTTGCACACAGTCTTGGCGCAAAAAATCAGGCAAACGTCAATGCCTCCGCCATGCATGGTCTATTAATCTCGTGGACGTTCTCCGTTGTGTTTTGTGCCTTTGGGCTGCTTGGCTCCCGGGTTTATATGCAGTCGCAAACAGACAACCCCGCTATCATTCAATATGGCACAGAATACCTGATGTGGGTTTGTGGTGTGCCGTTTGGGGTTTTTAATCAGGTGATTATGGAGCGCTTGTTGCAGTCAACGGGAAAGACAATCTACTCAATGATAAGCCAAATTACCGGCGCAGTGGTCAACACGCTTCTGGACTATCTGCTGATTTTTGGCATTGCATTCTTCCCCAGGCTGGAAGTAACCGGTGCCGCGATTGCAACCGTTATCGGGCAAAGTGTCGCTGCGTTGGTAGGGCTTTATTTCAATCTGCGCAAAAACCGCGAAATTCATTTCAGCTTTAAGGGATTTCGTTTACGTGGTGATATCATCCGATCAATCTTTACAGTAGGTCTGCCGAGTATGGCGCTTGCGTCTCTCGGATCGCTGATGACATACGGCATGAACCTCATTCTCATCCGGTTCAGCGAAACTGCGGTGGCGTTCTTCGGCGCGTATTTTAAGCTGCAAAGCTTTGTGCTTATGCCCGTCTTTGGACTCAACAATGGCATGGTGCCGATTATCGCTTACAACTATGGCGCCAAAAAGCGGGAACGCATAACCAAAACCATGAAGCTTGCGCTCTCGACGGCGTTTGTCATGATGCTCATCGGCCTGTTGTTGTTCGAGCTTATTCCCGTGCCCCTGCTTCGGCTGTTCAATGCCTCTGAAACCATGCTGGCGATCGGCGTGCCAGGCTTGAAGATTATTGCGCTGCATTTTTGCCTTGCTGCGTTCACAATTATATTGATATCATCCTTTCAGGCGTTTGGCTCAGGGCTGCCGCCGCTGTTGATTTCGTTCGTCCGGCAGATTGTGTTTCTGCTACCGTCAGCATATCTGCTGAGTCTTACCGGCATGGTGGACGCAGTGTGGTGGTGCTTCCCCATTGCGGAGGTCGCCGCGCTGGTTTTAGCGGCGCTTTTGTTCAAAAGGATATATAACAAGCGAGTAAAGAATCTTTAGTATCACTATGGGGGATTGCAGTATCTGTCTCAATAAGTTTTGATGCCCCCGCTCAATGGAGGTTTAGCCCATGAATTTTAACCAAACGCAATTCCTTGCCGCATACGGTACGGCAAGGCAATTACCGCCGTCAACAAAGCCGGAGGTCGTGTTTTCCGGGCGCTCCAACGTGGGCAAGTCATCGCTGATCAACAAGCTTTGCATGCGCAAAAACCTTGCGCGCGTCAGCGGACAGCCCGGCAAAACTGCCACGATTAACTTTTATGGTTTGCCGGAGCTGCATTTGGTCGACCTGCCCGGTTATGGCTACGCAAAAACCTCATTTGCGGAGAAAAAGCGTTGGGCAGAGCTGGCGGAGGGCTACTTTGCACAGGAGCGCAGTATCACATTGCTGGTTCAGTTGGTGGATTTTCGGCACCCGATTACCGAACTGGACAGGCAGATGCTCTCGTTCTGCACGGAGCGGGGTTTGTCCTTTCTGGTAGCGGAAACAAAGTGCGACAAGCTCAATAAAACTGAGCATGTGGCACGCGCGTCGGCGCTTGCTGAGGAACTTGCGGCATATTCGTTTACGGCATGCATACAGGTTTCGTCACAAACGGGCGAGGGAATGGAGGAACTGCGCGGGGCGATTAGCGCAGCTTTATCATAATTTTACGCTAAAAATGGATTTATATGTGGCAAAGCTAAAGAAGTATTTGGAAACTGATTTTTAAGGGATAAAAGTGTTTGCCCCGTACGCATGGGGATGATTCCGCCTCTATGGCGGTCTTGCAGCGCTATTACACCTTGCAATGAAAACAAAAAACACCCGCGTCCGTAATATCCACCACGCCGTAGGAATGCGCTTCAATACTGCCGGGATTAAAAATGTACAAGCCGTCCTCATAACTATAATATGGTGTATGCGTATGGCCAAAAAGCGTCAACTGAGCGCCGTGCACCCGCGCCGCCGCGAGCAGGCTGTCATTTGTAGATTTGACGGCATATTGGTGCCCGTGCATATACATGATTTTCACTCCGGCAAGCACCATAACGTCAACCTCCGGCAGGTCTGAATGCTGGCTGTCGCAATTGCCGCGCACGGCGTATATTTTAAGCTGAGGACAGTATTTACGCAGTATATGCAAATCATCCTCGCCATCTCCTAAAAACATCAGGCATTGCGGACTTACTGCAGCCCCACTCTGCTCACCTTCTCCCTCAAGCTGCTGCTGCACTGCGTCAAGCAAGCGCCACGCCGCCCCATGAGAATCCGAAGCAACAACAAGCCGCATAGTCATTTCCCCCCGTTTTTTTTCATAGTATATGGGGAGTATAGCACAGAAAGGTGTTTTTTACAATGAGTATGTTACCGGAGGATGCGCTGCGGCTTGCACGCAAGCTACAGGAGGAAGGGCGCAGCAAGCAGGACGCGCAGGCGGAGGTCGCCAAGCGTATTGTTGAAACGCTGAACCCGGCGCAGGGCAAACGGCTGCGCCAGCTTGTGAACGACAAGGATGCCATTGAACGCTTGCTGTCCTCACAGCAGGCAAAGGAGATTATGCGCAGGTTTAAGGACGAAAGGTAATTTCCGCACAAGATAATATTCTACCGAAAGGAGCCGCTGCAACAATGGACGACCAATTGCAGGACTTGCTCGGCTCAATTACACCCGAAACAATGGAGCAGATGCGCCGCATGGCGCAAAGCCTGTTTGGCGGCGAAGCAGAAGAAGGTGAGGGCAATCCGGAATCGCCGCCTTCGGGCGAGGGCGCTTACACAATTGACCCTGAAATTCTTGCCAAGCTCAGCGCAATCCTGAACCGCCGCCAGCCGCCGGACAGCCGGGCCACGCTCATTGAGGCAATCAAGCCTCACCTTACAGAGCCGCACCGTCGCAAGGCAGACCAGGCTATCGGCTTTTTGCGTGCAATGGAGCTGCTACCGCTGCTGCGGGAAGTGGGGCTGTAAATGTGAAGTCAAGGGGGCAAGCAATGGAATACACCCCCGAGCAATGGGCGCGTATGCGTGAAAACGCTGTGCGTACGGCGTTTGATATGCAGCGGCGCGCGCAAGCACGTCAGGGCGGCTCTTTAGAAGAATTGCGGCGCGAGTCGGCAATGCGGCCAGAGAAACCGCCAAACAGGGATACTACGGTGCCTGCGCCCGCGCAGGGCACGCCAAATGGCAGCCTGCCGCAGTTTTACCGTGCGGCATATGGCGTTGAGCACTTCACCACGCAGAGCAAGACGTCTCCGCCAAAAGCGTTTCCTGTGCCGCCGCGGAGTAGTGTGGCAGATCAGTTTTTCACCACACCGCCATCGAGAGCTGCCGTGCCGCAAAACCCGCCGGCAAGACCTACTATGCAGAGATTGGCTGCGCCTATGCCAATTGCAACGCCGCCAAACACACCGCCGCCACAGTACGCTGCAAAAACGCCGCCCGGTGTAGCCGCGCCGCATTATGATAATCCTCCACCGCAATTCAATTCCAATGCGCGGCAAAACCAACCGGTCAGTTCGCGCCGCGACTGCCGTCAATCGACGGCGGCAAGTCCGCCTGTTCAAGAAAGCTTTGCGCATCATTATCAGGCAAATTCTGCTGCCGCTGAGCGCATGCCGCATCGCACACCTATGATGCAGGCGCAAAATTCTCCCGAGCCTGCGCCATCATATTCTGCGCAAACGCAATTGCCGCCCGAGCACACAACGCTTGCACCGCATGACGACACGCGATTTTTGCTGATGTTGATTATGTTGCTGCGGCAGGAGGGCGCGGATGGTATGCTGATTGTAATGTTGATGTATATTTTAATGTAGATTATTATATTACAAAATTCCAAAACGCGCTAAAGGCTGCTGAGTGACAAAAAAGGAAGATTTTCAGGCGTCTATTTGCCTGCCAGCACGCTTCGTACATCTTCGGCTCTGCGTTCCAGCGCAAAAGCCTCCTGCGCCGCACTATCCAGTTTGCGGATTTGCCCCGCGCGCTGGATGATGGGCAGCTTTGCCGACTTTTTTGCCGCGCGCAGTATTTCCGGCGCACGTTCGCCCATTGCCAAAACATGCAAATACGTCGGAGCCGCTTGCCAATCCATCGCGTGAATACAGAGCAACGCATCCATAGCAATGCGCCGCAGGCTTGCGTACGTAAAGCGGCGCGTTTTGGCGGAAGAATAGAACGCTTCCAGCGAACGTGCCGTCCTTGCCGCGCGATAAAGGCGGTTTTCCAGGCCCTCGCGCACCTCTGGAAGCGACCTGAGTTCATCCGGGTGCATGGCGCACAGCCGCGCAAGCACTGCATTTTCCAACGCTTGTTGAGAGCAAAACGCTCGTCTCGCAGTTATTTCCTCGCGTAAAATGGCAGCGGATTTTTCCGGCAACAGTGTGCTTATCTCTTCACCTCGGCGCAGTGCGCTTCGCAAAATCGCCGCACGGCAACCGTCGCCATTAACGCGCGGGATGGCAAGCGGCTGAATATTACTGCCCAGCTGCGTAAGTGCGCAAAGGTATTCTACTCCAAGCGTGTCGTTTGCGGAAGCGAGTATACCGGCGCAATCCGCCAATGCTGTGCGCAGTGCAGCCTCGGCGGCGGCGGCATAGCTCTTGCCTTGTTTTATGTGCAGTTGCAGCGCGTCCTGTGTTTCGGGCGTATTTAATGTCTGTGCCGCCAGGCGGATTTGCGCGACCTCACCACACTCGCTGCCAAAGGAGATTGTATCAATGCAGCCTATCGCATCCAGCAAAAAGACCGCGCCGCCGGCAAAACGGTGCGCGGGTGAAAGCGCCCAGGTCAGCGGAAGCTCAAGCACCAAATCCGCCCCACAGGCGATTGCCGCATTTGCACGCGCCCATTTGCTCAGCAGTGCCGGCTCGCCCCGCTGGACAAAGTCGCCGCTCATAACGCAAACAATATGGCTGGCGCCCATCCGCTGCGTCATTGCGATGTGGTGCGCATGCCCGCGATGAAACGGGTTATATTCAGCGATAATTCCGGCGACGTGCATTGTATAGTCCTTTTGCTGTGTAACTGCGCTCATTATGCAGCAAAGCGCGGCGCAAGGCAAGACGAACACAGCACCTAAATTTTATTCCATTACTCCGCTTAAAGCTGCGGGCGCTCATCCAAAATCTGTGCAATCGCTTCCTTAAACGTACTGATATCCTGAAAGCGGTGATAAACCGACGCAAAGCGCACGTACGCTACCTCGTCCAGCGTACGCAGGCTTTCCATAACAAGTTCACCAATTCGCCCGCTGGGAATTTCCCGCTCCAGCGAGTTTTGCAGCGTCGACTCAATTTCAACCACAATATGTTCCAGCGTGGCTGTTTCCACAGGGCGCTTGCCACAGGCGGTCAACAGGCTGTTTAGCAGTTTTTCCCTATTGAACGGCTCGCGCGTCAGATTCTTTTTGACGACGACAATTGGTATTGTTTCCACGATTTCATAAGTTGTAAAGCGTTTTTTGCAGTTCTCGCACTCACGTCGACGGCGAATTCGCAGCCCTTCGTCCGAAGGGCGGGAATCAATTACGCGGCTGTCCTCGCGGCCGCAGAATGGGCATTTCATGGTGTTACCTCCCGTTAATTTATTTGGGTGATTGTTACACGCTTTAATTTACCCGCAAAAAGCTATTTGTCTTTATAGTCAGCCCATTGACTTTGGCATCTTTGCCGCTTGCGTTCACATAAATAATTGTGCCGGATTCATATTCCGTGCCTGTTACGCCCGCCTGATAAACCGTGTGGCGCGTTATCCGCAAGCCGCGCAGGTTTGCCAGACCCTCTGTGCATGTTTCGCTGCTGCGTGCCGCAAGGGAGAGGAAGCTATCATAATCCAGCTTGTCTGCCGCTGCGTCACCGCTGTTCAATGCGCCGGCAACCCAGCTAAATGCAGGCAACGCACCGTACTCAATCGTCTTGAGCAGTGCCTGGTCCATTGCTTTATCGGTGTTTTCTTCAAAATTCAGCGGCTCAAAGGAATAGTCTACCACGCCATGCAGGAGCATTGGCGCCAGCGGCACGCTGACATAGGCCGCGCTTTCCTTCATTGCTCTTGCACTGCTTGGCAGCTGAGTGACAACGGAAGCGTTGCGCAGCAGGTAGAAGTTTCCGCCGGGAACCATCAGCTTGCGGTCCGTGGAAAGCGGCGCAAGTTGCTTTTGAATTTCTTCGGCCACTTTTTGGCGGTTATAGTGAGCGCCGGCGCTGTAATCCGAGCACAACGCTGCGTCCAAGTCGCTGAGCGACAGCCCCATAGGATCGATGCTGCGCAGGCTCAGCAGAATTTTTGTTGTGCTTTTTTCAAGATTTTCCGTTGCGCGCAGTGTGGTGTTTTTCACCTTTGTGTCATAAAGCGCGCTCACCGTGCTCAATCGCGGGAGCTTTATTGTTTTGCCGTAAAGGTTCTGGGCGCGTTGGCCTCCGGAGCCGGTCAGGTAAGGTATATCAAGAAAAAGCTGCATATCCTGCGCGCGCACAATCTCCTGCAGCTTGACATATTCCGCGTTGCCGCCCACACGAGTCAGCACCTGTACGCTGCTTCTGCGCTCCGTAGCGCCCACAAGCTGTATGTTGACGTTGTCTATCCCTTTACCCTTCAGCAGCGTTAAAAGCTCTTGTACCTGCTCGGTTGTTGTGAGCGTTTTTGTGTATTCAATGCCGTGCTTCACTCGCGCCGTAGCTGTCAGGGTGATGTTGATAGGCAGCTTATCCTGGTTTTCAACCGCGTGGGACGGAATCAGCTTGCTGCGTATAAGCTGCTCACGCAATGCGCCCGCCATGCCGGAGTAATCCGCCGCGCCGCCGGAAAGAAAGCGATAACGCAAAACTATCGGATCCTTGTAACTTTCCGCGGCGCTATAGACCACAGTTTTTTTGCCTTTGGCCTGCAGCACCGTTGGCGTGATATCAAAACGCGTGCCAACGCTGTTGATGGCATTGCCGCTGCGCCGGCGGTCCGCAACAATGGAGGCGATAGCATCGCCTTGCTCAATAAAAGCAGCAAAGCCGCTTTTGCCGTGCCGGACGCCGAACACGGGCAATATGGCCGAGTAGGCGTAGTTTTGTGTCGGTGTAGCTATATCCTGACCGTAAACCTGAAAGAGCAGTGGCTGCGTGAAGTTTGTATCCGCTTTTGCGGTTTTGACAACCGCACCTGAGCCATCGGGCAGGAGCAAAAAGTCGTCCGCGTCACTCTTGTCGTAAGCACCGAAGCTCTCCAGCACACCGATTGATTCCAGCACCGCGCCGGAATTGGGCGCCAAGTTGTCCCAAGAGGTATGGACAACCAGACTGCCGTCAGCCAAAGTGTAACGCAGCCCAATTCTAAAAGCGAGCGAGGGCATGGGATTCTTTGCCTCTTCAAGGCTTGGGTAACAGTCGTATGTGACGACAATTCCGGTACCATCGGCAAGCTTTTCGAACTTTGCTTTGCCAAACGCAACGGAGTTCTCCTGTACGTTCCAATGGTTGCGTACGCCATCTTTACGCACGGTAAGTGTGATTGGTGCGGCTGCGTCGCTCTGACCTTTAATATACGGCGGCAGGGTATGCCAATATTGACCGCTGATAGTTTCACGCACACTGGCGGAAAAGGTTACCGGGTCAACATAAAGCTCAACAATACCGCCGGCGGCAATTTTTTTGAGCTTTTTCGCGTCCGCAGGGCGGGTGTGCAGCGAAGCAAAGGTCATGGGGGTTGTTTGCTCGCTAACTTGGTCAAAGGTTTCCTCATGTAGAGCTGACTCGGCTCCGCAGGCAGCCGTTAATATTAACAGCACGGCAATTAATAATACCGAGACAATACGTTTCATGGACGATTCTCCTATGTATATACTTATGCTGATCTTTATGGCGAAACAATGCGGAGAAAGACACAATCGCCATTTGGGGAGATTCTGTCTTTCCGAACAAATGGATTTTGTTTGAAAAAATCCATGCTCTATTGTAACACAGGGCACTTTTTTTTTCAAGTTTGCCGTTTTGGACTCCCCATTCGCGTTTGCGGTCAAAGGACCGTTCATGGGTTCTGAAGAGCCTTATTGCGTAAGATACTCCGCACCTAGCAGCAGCATTTTGCGCTTGCCGGCATATATCCGCGTTCGACAGAAGGTTAACTTCCGTTCCGCAATGATAGTATGGCACAGAATCAGCGCGCAATTCATAACCCGCAATTAACAATTGCTGTCTAATTTTGTGGCAGCGTCAAAGGTGTTTTAGTCAAAAAGTAGATTTTATCTTGCTATTATTAGGTATTACCTTGCCCTTTCGGCATAAAAATACAGAAAACGCGGCGAACATTTGCTCCGTATAATAATAGATGACAATAAATTATAGGCATATTGCACAAAAACGCGTCATTGAATTTGTGCAACATGCTTGACAAACTTGAATAAAGTGGTTATAATAGCATTAATACTAAAAGAAAGGAGGTATAGCAAATGACAAATCGTGAACGGTTGAACCTGGAACGGCAACTACTCCAAAACATGGAGCGCGAACAAAGCCTTGTTTCCAAGTTTCTGGCAGTGCTTGCCCTAGTCTCGCTCGGGCATGAAGGGCCTGCTCTCGTAGCGTAAATGACAGCAACAATCAAATCAAAGTAACCCTTGTGGCAGTTCGCGCCGCGAGGGCGTTGTTTTTAGCGCGCTTTATCAATCAACGGTAAATAACACGTAAAAGCCGTGCTCACTTGCCTCTGCCCAAAACGGCAAGGTCTCCGTCAACCAGCCCCAGGCATACCGGAAATCCTCTTTTGTTAAAGCAAAGCCGTATTTTCCTCGTCTATTGCTATATATTTTGCCTTGAGCGTGTTTTCGTCAGGTGCCGTTCATGCGTGACAAATACCCTTTAAAATTTCTGGACTGCTGAGCGTGACGATATAATCTTCTTCGTCGACTTTGTCACCATAGAGGACGTTTTCATCAAAAACGAAATGATTCAAAAGATAGTCCCCGTTTTTGGAGAAAGTGAGCGTGCTGTTTGAAAACGCGCGGCGGATTGCGTCCCGGGCTTTGTCCAGTTCCGCGAGGGCCTTCGCGCTTTTCTTCAATCTCCTCTTTGATAAACGCAACAAGTGCCGCGCGATCTGTGGTCAACGGTTTATCCTTCAGATCTTCATCAATGGCAAACAAAACTCCAAGGCATAACATCTGATCTTTTCCTATTAGCTTATTTAATCTTTTGCAGATCCGCCATATATTCCGTAATGGTTTGCTCCACGCGTTCACGGTTTTCTGTTAAAGGCGGGTATAATCCCGTTTCAGTGTCTCCGATTAAACGGCTCAGCGCGTTCAAGCGCCATGAATTGGCGCTGCTTAACCGCCCGTCCTTCAACGCTACCTCAACATTGACTTGATAGGATACTTCGATAAAGCCTGTGCCTTGGTCGTTTTCTTTGCCAATCACAAAGCGTTGGCGGCGAGCCATCTCGCGTTTTGGGTGCCGCTCCGGTGTGGATATTTTGTTCGGCAAAAGCAGGTGCGCGTCAATTTGCGCGGCGATTGCGTCGGCTTCTTGCTGCTTGCCCTGTGCGCGCAAAATGCGTATTTCCAGCCCCCACATTGCGTGGACATTGCCCCAGACCCGAAAATCATGGTTAAACTCAAGCCCGTGCGTAAGCGCAATGCACTGTATGGCTAGGTCGGTGCGGTCATAAATATAAAGCCAATAACTTAGGTTACATAAGTTACTGGCGTCCTTGCTGCTGCCAAAGGAGAAATGCTTGATCAGTTGATTGCACAGGCGGAGCACTTTTTTCTTTGGGCATTCCACTTTGATTTGCTCCAAGAGTGCAGCGGCGGTTTCAGGCGGCGGTATAGCGGGCATAAGGATTCCCCCTTTTGTTTTTAGTTTGTCTTGTTCTAAATTATACACGATTGCACAGAGGAATGCAATAGCGTGGCCCTACATTGCGACACATTCCCGCCGCACGGTGCGTTATACTTTAATTCACAAAAGCAGCCAAAGAAAGGAGGCGCCTGATTGCGTCAAGTCGTCTATCTGGATGTGCTGATTTTCCTCAACGCTTTTGTTACCTCCGCCCTTTTGCTTGCAACCTCCGCATTGCTCAAGACTGAAATCCGCCGTATACGGCTGCTTATTGGCACAGTGCTCGGCGGCGTGCTCTCTCTGGTTATCTTTTTGCCGCCGTTGCCCATTCCGCTTAGCGTACTGATCAAGGCCGTGGGCTGTGCCCTGCTGGCGTTTGTGTCGTTCGGTTTCCGCTCATGGCGGATTTATCTGCGCACTGCCGCAGCTTTTCTGCTGGCTAACTTCGTCTTTGCAGGCGCAATGCTTGCCCTATGGAGCTTTATTGCGCCGCGCGGCATGGTCTTTAACAACAGCACGCCCTACTGGGACGTTTCGGTGCTCCTGTTGTGTGTAAGTACCATTTTTTGCTACGCGCTTGTTCGCCTGATATCCTTCATCACCCGGCGCAATGCCCCTGATAACCATATGTTTGAGCTGACCATTGAGGCGAACGCACAGCGCGCGGACTGCAAGGCGCTGTTTGACAGTGGGAGTGCTCTGCGCGAGGGATTCAGCGGCGCTCCGGTCATCGTTGCACAGTTGGATGTGGTGCGTCCGCTTATTCCGCGCGCGTTACGGGACCAGTTCGGCGGTTCGGCGCCCGCGTACCTTTCTCTGGATACGCCCGTATCCGTGGACGGTGTGCAATCGTTGCGCCTGATTCCTTACAGTAGCGTTGGCGGGACGGGCTTGCTCCCGGCGTTCAAGGCAGAGCGGGCGACCGTGCGTCAGGGCCGCAAGCAGTGGGTGTGCGAGGACGTCTACATTGCCGTCAGCGAAAAAACGTTTGCCCGCGGCGAATATACAGCACTGGTCGGCAGCGTATTTTTTGAATATTGCAAAGAAGGGAAGCTTTGAAAGTGGAGAGCTTTGAACAGTACGGCATTTTTGCGCGGATCCGTGAAAAAATCCGCAGCCGGCTTTTGCGTATATTTCCATCGCTTGCGCCGGAGCTTCATTACCTTGGCACGTCGCAAACGCTGCCCCCGCCGCTAAACCGTAAAGAAGAGGCTGCGCTGTTTGAGAAAATACTTGCAGGTGATGAATCCGCGCGGGAGAAGCTGATTGTCCACAACCTGCGCCTTGTTGTTTACATTGCCCGCAAATTTGAAAACACCGGCACCGCCACGGACGACCTGATTGGCATTGGCAGCATTGGACTGATTAAGGCGGTGCGCACCTTTGATCCGAAAAAAAACACCAAGCTTGCTACCTATGCCAGCCGCTGCATAGAAAACGAAATTCTTATGCACCTGCGCAAAACCGCCAAGGAGAAGGGCGAGGTATCCATTGACGAGCCGCTCAACGTGGACTGGGACGGTAACGAGCTGCTGCTTTCGGACGTTTTGGGTACCGAGAGCGACGGCATTCAGTCGGAGATGGAGGACGCGGACGAAAAAAGGCGACTCCTTGCCACGGTGGGTAAGCTGGGTGAACGCGAGCGTCTGATTATCCGGATGCGTTTTGGGCTTGGTTTTCAGCGGGAATACACACAAAAAGAGGTCGCCGATTGTTTGGGGATATCGCAGAGCTATATATCGCGGCTGGAAAAGAGGATACTTTCCAAGCTCAAGCGTGAGCTTGTTGAAGGGTGACGGTTTGCAGATGCTGTGAAATTATACTAAAATTGCTATGTGGCACACCATCAAGGACGGTTTTGCTGCAATGGACTATCGTTTTTGCAAACCTCCACAAATTTTATACACTTGCAATTCTCCGCATAAATTGCTATAATGGACTCCTGCGAATTGCGTTTTGCCTTTTTGGATGGCATTGATTATCTATACTTGAAGGAGTTCTGCACCATGGAAGCACCCGCAACCGGAGTCAAAAAGCATCTGCCAAACATTGCGTCTTGCGTACGTATCTTTGGCACTCTCGCGCTCCCGTTCCTTATGTGGGACAAGTGGGAGATAAATGTAGGCAAGTTTACCAATGTGCCTTTCATTTGGATTATCGTTTTCCTTTTTCTTGTTTTTACAGACAAGGTGGATGGTACGCTTGCGCGTAAACTCCACGCCGAGAGTGAGCTTGGCGCAAACCTAGACGCGCTTGGCGACGCGCTCGTCCTTGTTGTTGGCGGACTGTGCGTCTTCCTCAAGTTTATCAAAGGCAAAATCAACCCGGAGTGGCTGTTCTGGCTCTATGTTGCTATCATGGCGCTCTGCGTTGCAAACAAGGTGCTGGTGCTTTTGCTGACAAAAAAATTCCACGGTAAAGGCAATATGCTGCATTCCTATCCGCAAAAGCTCTTTGCGCTTGCGTGTTTTATAGCTGTTGCAGTATGGGCGTTCCTGCGCGATTTGCCGCTTTGGTCAATCCTCATTTTGCTTGCAATCAATATCTATGCCACAATTGACGAGTGCCTGTATGTTGCACGCTCCGCCGATTACGATGTAGACTTTAAGGGCCACGGCTTTGAGCAATACAGCTTAAAAAAATAAAAGGCAATATCCTTAAGATGTGCCGTTCTGAATAAGCGAAAATTCCAACCGTAAATGCGAAAACTTTTCTTTAGAACCCTCCTCTCTTTGGTGAAGCATTTTTCTGATCAAAGTATAGCACAAGTTTTCAAATTTCATCTGAGAAATTCCCTCCAGGATCGGCAAAACCGTTCGTTTCCCTGACGAATCCGCTTAGAACCGCCGAAAATAAAGGATTTTTGAGCACTTTAAGCGGCGAAAATCGGGGGAAGCCCGAAGCCGCAAAGCTTGTCTCAAAAGAGCCGAAAAAATCATAAGTTTGGAACGCCTTGGAACATCCCCTGTTAATCAACGTAGGTGCTATAACATGAAGCTGATTACTTGTCGCATAGCCTTCGCGGGTTCAAGGCAGCATTTCACAAATTCATCATTTGGAATATCCGATGCAGTTTTTGCGTGTGGAAATAAGAGTTTAACGAATCCAGTGCAAAGGCGAGTGATTGCATCGAGGTCGCGCTTATACGCTTTGGGAGGAACGGCAAGGCAAGAATCCACCAAGGTCGAGTAGTGGAGTTCATCACGCAGGGAGTGTAGGACTTCCGCGAAATACTCTGTATTTAAAGCCCAGCCTTTAGCTACTAAGTTTTGATGGAACTTCGGTATTTCCCAGCCCGGAATAAAACCGTGGATGCGGTCAAGAGTCTCTGTTCTTGCGAAAAATCGGATTGATGGCATCAACCATATTGACTTGTGTGTTAAATTTCTCTGCTTCGATATTACCTAAGACAACAATCCCAGAACTAGCGGGAATCTCTGAATCAAAGCCCTTTACGACACCATCCTGCATATAGGTGGTGAGTGTAGCTTGAATCTGAGCGAGTTCGAGAAACTTCCTGTTCTGAATCTCGTCGAACGCTACATAATCAAAGCGTGTCACAAGCCCGGCAGTTTTCAGATTATTATCGTAGAATAGCGTGGCTCTTGATACCGTACCGCCTGAAACAACCCAGCCACGTTTACTGATTTTCTCATATACATAGCTTTTGCCAGTGCCGCGCGGTGCTAGTTCAATCAGGTTTACACGTCGCTCAACAAATGGCAACAGACGGCGAATAAAGAACATCTTCTGTTCCTCGGTGTCATAGCCATCGGGATTGTAGTCCACGGCTGAAATGAGCAAATCAAGCCACTCTTCAGTTGTAAAGCTGTTCCGGGCTTCCCGATAAAACTCTAAGTCAATGCTATGACTATATCAACGTATACGCCAATTACTATCCTGAAACAGATGAATTGGAGGTCGGCTATACGCTGATTGCGGCAGACGGCTCCGATAGCGACTTTGTGGCGGTGGAACTGGCCGACAGTGAGCGCGATGCCATTCTTGCCAAGCTGCGGGAAGCCGGGCTTGACGAATGCATTGCGGAGATGAACGCCGAGCCGGATGAGGGAATCAAGTTGGAGTGACCAAGACCGCAAATAAAATGCCGAAAACTTGCTTTTCCGGCGATTTTCTGATATACTGATAAAAACGCTGATAACGGGAGGGGACGGCACCTATGTGCTACGCGTTAATGCACAAAACCATCCCAGTTGCGGAACTGACGCTGGACGACAAGCTACCACTTACTTTCTTTATCACGAGAAAGTAAGTAAGCAAAGAAAAGCGAATATACGTCCGTATTGAATTAAGTACATCTTTTTCATCAAACCCTGTCAAGTATAGACAAACGAAAGACATGGGGGGGAATTCTTTATGTTAGAAGTTATTCGCATCCCAAAAGGTATGGGAGAAGACGGGCCACTTTTTTCGTGCGCACAGATGTTTGCGAGGAAGGCGATGCAATCCGTTTCATTGCGGGCGAAGAAGTTGGACAATTCGCATGAGATAATCACAATTGGGGCGATGGTGCTCCCGAAACCTACACCATCAAGGGTGACTTGCTTGCGCTGTTTGATTTAACGAAGATCTCTCGCGGTATACCGACGAAATAACTTGCGAAGTATAATATATACAGGGGCGGCTTTCTGCCGCTCGCTTTAGTTTTTAACAACAGGAGAGCCGCCCTATGGACAAAATCGCCATTCTAATCCCATGCCGCAACGAAGCGCGGACAATCGCCCAAGTGGTGCTCGATTACCGTGCCGCTTTGCCGGAGGCTGCTGTTTACGTCTATGACAACGCTTCTGACGATGGCACCGACGACCTTGCCCGTAACGCCGGCGCGATCGTTCGCACTGAGCCGATCCCAGGCAAGGGTAATGTTATCCGGCGTATGTTCCGCGAGGTGGACGCGCAGGTTTACCTGATGGTTGACGGCGATGGCACCTATCCCGCTGACGACGCGCGGAAGGTAGTTGAACCGGTGCTCTCCGGGCGAGCTGAAATGGTTATTGGAGACAGGCTTTCCAGTACGTATTTTACCGAAAACAAACGCGCGTTCCACAACTTTGGCAACGTGCTTGTGCGCTGGAGCATTAACCATCTGTTTGGGTGTGATTTCAAGGATATACTGACAGGTATGCGGGCGTTCAGCTATGGTTTTGTTAAAAGCTTCCCGGTGCTCTCGCGTGGGTTTGAGATTGAAACGGAAATGACGATTCACGCGGCGGACAAAAATCTTGCTGTTGTCAGTGTACCTGTACAGTACCGTGACAGACAGGCGGGCAGCGAGAGCAAGCTCAACACGCTCATCGACGGTGCGAAGGTTTTGCGCCGGATTGTGGTACTTTTCAAAAATTACCGGCCGTTTGCTTTCTTCAACCTGTTTGCGTTGGTAATTGCGCTCATTTGTGCGGCGGCGTTCGCGCCAATATTCATCATGTATCTGCAGACGGGATTAGTCCCGCGCCTGCCGACCCTGGTTGCGCTGTGCGGAGGTTTGATTGTGGCGGCGATTTCGTTTTTCTCCGGGCTTATCCTTGATGTACTGCGCCAAAAAGCCCGGCACGATTTTGAAATGCGTCTGCTGGTTGTACAGGATCGGCTGAACGATTTGCTGACGCAAGGGTAAGCAGAACTGCGCGAACAATCCCCCTTGTGCGGGACTTTGATGATTTTGGACCCGATTGTGGGCGTTGCCAGTAGAATCCTCTTGGCGCATGATGCAATTATGCACCCCAGAGTTTGCGGTCAAGCCCGCGGAACTGCACGGCCTCCGCAACATGCGGAACGTCCAGCGCTTCCGAGCCGGCCAAGTCGGCGACAGTCCGCGCAACACGCAGGATTTTATCATACGCCCTGGCAGAAAGTCCCAAACGCTCAAACGCTTGCTCCAGCAGATGCATGGCGCCGGGCGTTGGGGCGCAATATTGGCGCGTCTGCGCGGCAGTCATGCGGGCGTTACTGTGTATGCCTGTGCCTGTAAGGCGTTTTTCTTGCAAAGCGCGTGCGACGTTAACTCGCTCACGGATTGCTGATGAGTTCTCACTGTCCTCCTTGGCGGAGAGCTTGCCGAATTCCACGCGCGGGACCTCAATATGCAGGTCAAAACGGTCCAGCAAGGGACCTGAAACCCGCGCCAGATACTTTTGTGCCGCTCCCTGTGGACAAGTACATTTGCGGGTTGAATCTCCAAAAAAGCCGCAAGGGCAAGGGTTCATTGCCGCAACGACCATAGTTTCGCATGGATAGGTCAGGCTTGCCTGCACACGGGAGATCGTTATCGTGCCGTCCTCCATGGGCTGGCGCAGAATTTCCATTGCATTGCGCGAAAACTCAGGCAGCTCGTCCAAAAATAGAACGCCGTTGTGCGCCAGCGATATCTCACCTGGACGCGGCACAGTTCCGCCGCCGGAGAGTCCCGCCCCGCTGACTGAATGGTGCGGCGAACGAAACGGCCGGGAGGTGATTAAACTCACCCCAGAGGGCAGTGCCCCTGCAACGGAATAAAGCTTTGTTGTTTCAAGGCTTTCCTCAAATGACATTTCGGGTAAAATAGACGGCAGCCGTTTGGCGAGCATACTTTTGCCGGAGCCGGGCGGACCGACAAGTATTACATTGTGCCCGCCTGCCGCCGCAACCTCCAGCGCGCGCCGCGCGGCAAGCTGTCCCCTGACGTCACGGAAATCAGGCAACGAGAGAGCTGTGTTCTCTTGCGGAAAATCTTTGCCTTGAACAGGCTTAATTTTTTGCCTGCCGCTCAAATGGTCAGTCAGCTCGCAAACATTATGTACGGGATAAACAGTGATGTCGCGCAGCGCGGCAGTCTCAGCGGCGTTGGCGGCGGGGATAAAGACCTCGCGCAGACCTGCGGAGCGCGCCTGAATCACCATAGGCAACACGCCGCGTACCGGTTGAACCTCACCATTGAGGCTCAGCTCGCCAACAAATGCCATGTCGGAGGGATCAAAATGCAAATCGCCGTTGGCAAGCAAGACACAAACCAAAATCGGCAAGTCGTAAACGGGACCCTCCTTGCGGATATCTGCCGGAGCAAGGTTGACCGTGATTTTGCAGACGGGAAAAGAAAATCCGCTGTTTTTGGCGGCGGAAGGGACGCGCATTTTCGCTTCACTCACGGCCGAGTCCGGCAGCCCGGCGACGTCGAATTTTGGCAGTGAGCGCAGGAGGTCAACTTCCACCCGAACGGCGTAGCTCTCCATACCAAACAGCCCCAAACTGTTGACTTGGGCGAACATGAAAACTCCAATGCTGCTGACATATTTCGCTATTATCTGCACATCAATTATACTTCAATTTCTGGACGAAATAATTCTAAATTAGAAAAATAGTGAGAACCTACTATCTCATTCGCTCTAAAACTTGATAACATGTGCGAAAGTTTGCTATACTGTAAATAAAGATAAAGGCGGTATAGGAAATGGAAAGCAACGCTGTATTATTAACAGAAGAGCGACGAATCAAACTAAAGTATGTTAAAAGCGGAACACACCGTGCCATGCTGATAAGACGGGCAAAGATAATATTGGCACTTGATCGCTCGGGAAAAAAGATCATCTGCGGGTTGGTCGGATATATGAAACAAATGAATTTTCGCGTCAGGCATTAGCTGCATCCCGACGTCCTCATCCGGGTCGTCCTGCACTTCGGAAAAGCGGCGTTGTCCAGCGCGATCAGCGCAGCCTGCGTTTCTTTGGTTCAGTTCTCGAAATCGCCGGGAGTCGTTTTAAACAGCTCATTATAGCCCGCGAAGTCGTCTGTACCGATGTCAATCAGATATTGCTTGCAATTCTCTTCGAAACGGCTGAAGAAATCCTCCGCGTTATCAGCCTCGCGGATCAGCGCGAAATCCAGCACCTTTTCAACATATTGACCTCCCGTGCTGCTGTCGGGGTTGTAGTACAGCCGGCGGACGCTGCCGTTTTCTTGATCCAAATAAAACTTATTCTCAACGACCTGTTCCGCACCATATCCCCGGATTTGGGTCGTGGCGTTGTCCAGCGCGGAGGCGAGCGCATTTTGCAGAGAAGCCAGTTCTTTTCGTAGCGAGACGGGGATGTCCAAGAGTACGGATGGGGCTTGGATGCTTTTTTTCGTCTCCTCCAGCTTTCGCAGCATGGTTCCTTTCAGGCTGTCTGGGGCATCGCTTTCCGTCTGCGTATTTTTCCGAAGCAGCAAATCGGCCAGCGAATCGGTGTTTTTCAAAGCGGTCATGTAGACCTCCCTGCCGCGTGAAATCAGCCACATACGGAAATCGTTGAAACCGTCGCTTGACATATAGTCATTGAGAAGACAGGCCGCAGCGAAAACGCCGCAGGGCATCCCAGGCCGGTGAAAATCAATGCGTGAAGTATACATAAATTTGGCGAACAAATGCCCCGAACGTGGAATAGTGGCCGGCGTTATCGGTGAAAACGAATTCACTGCGCTCATTTTCACTTTGCCGCCAACATTGCAGAGCTTTGACCACTATATTTGCCGCTTTTCTATGGGAAATGCGAACCCCGAATTGCACACAGATGAAAGCGGGCGCATTGCGTACACCCTACCAGCTGAAAACTGTACCGCTGAAATTAACAAAATGAGGCACTCGACCGCCAGGGGCAACAGCAATTACTTTTGTGAAAAGAGAAGAAGAAGGAGCTTATCGGGATTAAGAGCAGCGATGAACATTTTCTTTTTGGGACCTATCCTGCCCCAGTCG
>JAIRYC010000094.1 GCA_031267965.1 Oscillospiraceae bacterium
CGACTGGGGCAGGATAGGTCCCAAAAAGAAAATGTTCATCGCTGCTCTTAATCCCGATAAGCTCCTTCTTCTTCTCTTTTCACAAAAGTAATTGCTGTTGCCCCTGGCGGTCGAGTGCCCGCGAGGGGCTTCCATTTTTTTGCATTTTCTGCTATACTTATCTTTGCATAGTCATCAAGCGGAGGAGGAAGCATGCAGGAAGTACTTTTTGGTATTCAGCCGGTTCGCGAGGTGTTAAAAAAAGCGAACCGACCCATTGACTGCGTGCTTATTGCAAGCGCTGCGGCATCGCTTGGCATTAGCGCAATCCGTCAAATGTGCCGTGATCTAGATATTCCCGTTAAGCAAAGCGACGTTAAAAAACTCGACCTGATATGTGAGGGCGGTAACCACCAGGGTGTTGCGGCAATGGTTGCGGCAGCGGAATATGTGACGTTGGATACGCTGTTTGCCCGAGCAAAAGAATGCGGTGAATCACCATTTTTTGTTGTTTGTGCCGGGCTTGAGGACCCGCACAATCTGGGCGCAATCACGCGGACGGCCGAAGCCGCCGGCGCACACGGAATGATTATCCCAGAGCGGCGCAGCGTCGGGTTGACCGCTGCGGTGGCAAAGACTGCTGCCGGGGCGCTTGAATATTTGCCTGTTGCTCGTGTAAAAAACATTGCCGCATGTATAGAAGAACTGAAAGCCCGCGGCGTATGGCTTTATGGTGCGGAGATGGGCGGCGCGCCATACAACCAAACAAATTACAGCGGAGCGGTTGGGTTAGTTGTTGGCGCGGAGGGCAAAGGGTTGGGGCAGTTGATAAAAAGCCGCTGTGATTTTCTGGTGTCATTGCCTATGCGCGGAAAAATAGAGTCCCTGAACGTCTCGGTTGCGGCTGGGATTTTGCTTTACGAAATTGCTAAACAGCGGGGAGGCTGATGGCATTGGCTAACGGCGGCTGGACGATTGACGATTACCGTGAGTTGCTGGCGCAGGCGCGCACGGCTTTGGGTAACGATACTGATATTGACAGCGGGAAAGCGCTCGGTGTTTCACCGTTTTTGCCGACTCGTGAAAAGCCTGCGGAGATGTCGGTTGAGCCGGAGATCATTGCCGACTCAGAACCCGCAGCGAAAAAAAACATAATCTTGCCAGAGCCAGTTGCGCCTAATGCGCCGGAGCAAGCGCCGACTCCGCGGGAAATTCAGCCGATCAATCCGCCAGTGCGGCCAGAGACTCAAACGGAGCCGGAATCTGCAAACGCGCGGGACAATAAGACGAAAATTGTGGTTACTTTACCTAAAAAACAACCTGAAGCTTCGCATAGCTATTTTTCAATTGATGAGGCGAATGTAGAAACCTTGCCGGCGCGAGACAGTGCAGAGAATGCGCAAATGTGCAAGAAAGAATTGCCTGGGCCGGAAATCACGCCCGGCGCTGTGGGCCTGCCGGATTCGCCGACGAGAAATTTGCCGGAGCCTTGGGATAGTCCGGGAGGATGGCTTATTCAGCCGCAAAAGACGGGTGAGTCGCCACGCTTGGTTACACCGGGTGCGCACAATCCACTGTCAACACGTGTGGAAAAACGGCCGAACGAAGCCGAACAAGATGAAGCACAGATTCGCATTGCCGGCTTTGATGCTAAAGAACCGCCGGTGCCGCATGTAGACGAGAGCGCGGCGGAAATTGAGCTTAACGCGCGGCGTGAAGATTTAGTCACCACCTTCCGGGTAGATATAACAGACGGCGGCACTGTCCGTGCGGTGAGTAAGGCTGAACCTGAGCCGGAGAAAGCTGAAGCAGAGGAAGAATTTTCGGAATCCGGGCAGGAGTTTGAATATCTCAATCCGAATGAGCAAGGCAGCTTTAACCGCACACTGTTGTACACGGCCCGCAAGTTTTCTGTCCGCACGTTTTGGACAGGCTTGCTTTTAGTTTTTGGCGTGTTCATTACTGTTCTCTCATTTGGTGCGGAGGGCACGGTTGGCGGCGTTGAAAACACTGTGTTTTCAATGGGTGGCAATATCATTTGCCTGTGCCTGTTGGGCTGGCTTTGTCTGCGGGATATTCCCGGCGGGCTGCAATTACTTTTCCGCGGCAAAGGTAACAGCGACAGTGCTTTTGCGCTCGCGTACATCGCCGCATTTATTATCGGATTGTTGCCAATGCTAACGGATAAGCTGCGTGTTGGCAGTGCAGTCGTTTTCACTATGCCGGTGTTGCTGGCAGGGTTTTGGAATACCGCGTCAAAGAACGCTATCTTGCAGAATTTGCAGCGCAACTTCAACGAGTGGGCAATCCGCAGGAAAGATTCGCTTTATGCTATTCATGCCGTCGCCAATAGAAAGGATGCGGCAGATATGTCTGTTGGGCTGCGTGCTCAGAACGCGCCGATACTTGTTTCGCAAAAAACGCTATTCCCGGTGCATTTTCGCCGCGAGGGTGAGGATAGCGCCGCTGTGGACAGGCTGTTCAGGATCATGCTGCCTATTGCGGGCGCGGTTTCGCTTGTGCTCTCAGGCGCATTGGCTGCCGTAAAAAAAGATATTGCCCTTGCGCTGGCGGTTCTTCCTGCTGCGTTTACCGCGTTGCTGCCCATTTCGCTCCTCGCCGCACATACGCTGCCCATGAAAAGACTGCGCAGCCAGTTGGCGGAGGACGGCGCAATGCTTGCGTCAATTTCGGCGGCGGAAAAAATCGCAAAAGCCAAAACCTTGGCGCTGGATGGCGTGGAGCTTTATCACCGGCAGGAATGCCAGATGACGGGCTTCCGCTGTGTCCGCAAGGATGTGCGTCAGTTTGACGCAATGCTTTATGCGGCGGCAATGCTGCGCGAGATGGACGGTCCGGCAATGGAAGCATGCCGCCGCCAAATGCTCTTTGAAGATGCGGAAATCCCGTTGCTGCGCGATGTGCGTGTGGAGCGGCTGGGTATTTCGGCAAAAATACCACAGGGGCATGGAACGCAAACTGTCCTCCTTGGCACGCTCAAATTCCTTAATCTGCGCGAGATTGGCGGTCTACCCAATGCGGTTGATGAGATGAAATGGGCGCAGCAGGGGCTTAAAGTGCTTTATCTGGCGGTCAGTGGGCAATATCAGGCGTATATGCTGTTTTCTTACAAAGCCGCGCATCATCTAGATAAAATTAAAACCCTGACGCAAGATGGTATGCAGGTTTTGGTGGCGACACGTGACCCGAACATCAATGAGCAAGAGCTTGTGCGTCAGTTTAAGTTGTCGCAGAATACAATCAAGTCGCAAAACGCCATTAAAATTGCAACGGCACGTGGTGAAGAAGCATTCCAGAAATACCGGCTGCAGGAAGCGGCAACCGCAAGTGCCGCCGCGCTCCATGACGGCAGTGCGTTTTCATTCCTCTCGCTCATTCATGCGGCACGCCGTGTTGCCGGTGCGGCAAGGCGTACCACGTTGACCCAGTTGATTTTGCTTGCGGCGGAGACGCTGTTATTTGCCGTTGGCTTGTTGCTGGGAATGCCGCCCGCCACTGCTGTTTTGGTGCTGTTTGGATTACAATTTGGCGGAACGCTTTTGCTCCTCCTCTTGGGGAGGGCATAAATTTTGGAAAAGCTTTACAGCGTTGGCATTGACGTGGGAACCTCCACCACACAGGTGGTTTTTAGTGAGCTATGTGTTGCCGATACCTCAGGGCATTTCCGCATTCCTGAGGCAAAAATTACCGATAAACGAGTGCTCTACCGCAGCCCGATTCATCCGACGCCACTTTTGGATTTCACGCGCATTGATGCGGATGCTCTGCGGCAAATTGTTGCAACGGAGTACAAAAACGCCGGCATATCTGTTGGCGGAACGGATACAGGCGCGGTCATCATCACTGGTGAAAGCGCGCGCAAGGAAAATGCGGCGGCGGTTTTGGCAGGACTCAGCGGGTTCGCGGGTAAGTTTGTCGTTGCCACAGCAGGGCCGGACCTCGAGAGCCGGATAGCGGGGCAGGGGAGCGGTGCACAGGAATTCTCCCGCATGCGTAAATGCGGCGTAGTCAACTTGGATATCGGCGGCGGCACAACAAACCTTGCGTTTTTCCAATCAGGTGATTTTGTTGGCTGTTCGTGCTATGATATAGGCGGCAAGATGTTGCAAATTGCTTCCGGCGGAACACTAAGCGCAATGTCGCATTCCGCGCAAAATGCCCTGCGTTATCTAAACCTGCGGCTGACAATAGGCACAGTGCCTGAGCGCCGCGTTTTGGAGAAGCTTGCTACAGTGCTTGCTGATGAGCTTGCTACAGCCGCACAAGGTAAAACCTCCGCGTTGCTGGAAAAGCTCCGTACACCTGGCAGTAGCTTGCCGCCTGCGCGTGTCTTTGCCGATTCGCGCATCAGCTATTCGGGCGGCGTGGCGGACTGTATATGGGATGACACCTTATCCGAGCTTGCCTACGGCGATTTTGGTGTCTATTTGGGCAAAGCGATACGCGGCAACGTGCTGTCCGAGCGGGTGTTGCGCTCAGAGGAGACCATTCGCGCAACAGTCATTGGGGCGGGCAGCCACACTACGGAATTGTCCGGATCAACTGTACACTATAGTTCGGCAGAGCTTTTTCCGTTGCAAGACATTCCCGTTTATGCCGCTTCATCGGAGCAGGAAGCTGCTCTCTGGCGCGGCGATTGCGCGGACTTTGCGCAAGATTTTTTGAACTTTATTCACCAGACGGACAGCCCGCATGCGGCGGTGGAACTGAACGGCAAGGCGAACCCCGGCTACCGTGAGCTGACACTTTTGGCACGCGCGTTGGTCCGGAGCCTGACCGGGCAGCCGCTTATCATTTTGCTGCACGAGGACAACGCAAAGGTGCTTGGCCAGCTCATGCGTCCACTTGCGGGCGGACGGGCGTTGATCGTGCTTGATTCCATCTACGCCGGGGCAAATACGTATCTGGATATTGGCAAACCGGTCCTCGGCGGCATGACATTGCCGGTCATCGTCAAGACCTTGATATTGGGAGTATAAAAATGACGCTGAAAGCGACGCTGCTGGGTCAGACTTTTACCTTCCGTGACGTGAAGGATGTGCTGGCGAAGGCAAACGAGGAAAAATCAGGTGACAGCTTGGCCGGCATTGCCGCGTCAAGCGATTTGGAGCGTGTTGCGGCAAAGCAGGTACTCTCATCGCTTTTAGTAAGCGATTTACGCGAAAACCCCATTGTGCCCTACGAGCAAGACGAGGTTACACGCATGATACAAGATGGCGTAGACGAAAATGAGTACGCTCAAATACGCTCGTGGAGTATAGCCGAGCTGCGCGAGTATATTTTTGCGGTGGAAACCACCGAGGATGACATAAAGCGCATTTCGCGTGGGCTGACGAGTGAGGTTGTTGCGGGCGTTACCAAGCTAATGGGCAACCTGGATTTGGTATACGGCGCGGCAAAACTCCGTGTGCCGGCCACCTGCAATACAACGATAGGCCTGCGCGGAACATTCTCAACGCGCTTGCAACCAAACCACACAACCGACAACGTAGATGGCATAACTGCGTCTGTCTTTGAAGGGCTGAGCTACGGCTGCGGCGACGCGCTCATTGGGCTGAACCCCGTCAACGATACTTCGGAAAGCTTGGGTGAGGTTCTGCGGCGGCTGGACGAAATCAAAAACACATACCAAATACCAACACAGATTTGTGTCCTCGGACACATTACCACGCAGATCGAAGCAATCCGCGCCGGCGCGCCTTCGGACCTGATTTTCCAGTCGATTGCCGGCAGCGAAAAGGGCAACAGTGCCTTTGGATTTTCCGCCGCCACCGTCCGCGAGGCATGGGCGTTGTTGCGCGAAAAGGGTACCGCAACAGGCGGGAATGTGCTGTATTTTGAAACGGGGCAGGGGAGCGAGCTTTCGAGTGACGCGCATTATGGTGCTGACCAAGTTACCATGGAGGCGCGCTGCTACGGTTTTGCGAAGGCGTTCAATCCGTTTTTAGTGAACACTGTGGTGGGCTTCATCGGCCCGGAGTACCTTTATAACAGCCGTCAGGTTATCCGCGCAGGGCTGGAGGATCACTTTATGGGTAAGCTCTCCGGTTTGCCAATGGGCTGTGACTGCTGCTACACCAACCACATGGCGGCTGACCAAAACGACATTGAGAATCTTGCGCTTTTGCTGGCGGGTGCGGGTGTGAATTATACCATTGCCGTGCCCTGTGGCGACGATATTATGTTGAACTACCAGACAAACGCGGCGCATGACGCGGCGGCAATCCGCGAGGTTTTGGGATTGCGGCCCATTGCTGAGTTTGACGCATGGCTGGAGCGCAGGGGAATCACAAAAGACGGCAAGCTCACGGCAAAGGCGGGTGACCCGCGGATTTTTCTGCAACGATAAAGCGCAGGGAGGCTTTTATGATGGCAAAGAAAAAGCGCATATGGCTGATGGTTTTACCGCGAGCGTGCATATATCAATCTTGACGACTGAGAGGCAACAAGAATGAACGAACAGGCTTTGCGCCGCCTGACGGACGCGATTACGGATACTGTTTTGCGGAAGATCGCCACAGGGAGCAAGGACGGCAAGGCAGAAGCAGCCGCGAATAAAATAACAGCTTTGCCGTCGACCGTGAATGATGACATTACCCGAATGAAGCAATCCACCTCCGCGCGGATTGCCGTCGGTCGTGCCGGTGCACGCCTTCGCACCGATACATACCTTGCTTTCCGCGCTGACCATGCCGCCGCGCGTGATGCGGTATTGCTTGATGTTAACCTGGATTTTCTAGCGCGCCTGGGTCTGGAATCAGTGTCCACGCGCTGTGCGGACAAAAACGAATTCCTTACGCGGCCTGACCTGGGGCGCGTTTTCCCGCACGAGAGTTTGGAGAAAATACACACCCTGAACCCTGAGCCTGTTGACGTGCTGGTTTATCTTGCGGATGGGCTGTCGTCACGGGCGGTTGAGGCGAACGGCGAAACAATCCTGCCGATTTTGCTGGAAGGACTGCGCGGCACAGGGCTAAAAGTCGGTCAGCCGTTTTTTGTGTGTTATGGACGCGTTGGCACTATGGAGGAAATCACACAAACTGTTGGTGCGGCAGTGACCTGTGTCTTGCTTGGCGAGCGCCCGGGGCTTGGCAGTGCGGAAAGCATGAGCGCCTATTTTGCTTATAATGCCCACCCCGGCATGTCCGAGAGCGGGCGCACGGTTATATCAAACATATACGCTGGAGGAATCAACGCCGCCGAGGCGGGGGCTTATCTCACCGAAGCGCTGGAGCGTGCGTTCAGGGAGAAAAAGAGCGGGGTATAATACCCGCTTAAACGGTCCACGGCGGAACAAACCCTTCCCGTGCCGCATCCATTTCCTGCACAAACCCATCGCGAATTCCCAGCAGATGCATGTAGTCAACCGCACGGCGATATTCATTGGCCGTCAGTGCATGCGAGAAATCCGGGCAGCCGTTTGGTGTGAATTGACACATTAGGCTTAATAGTCCTTTGCCGCGCAGATTGTCGGCAAACCAATCAAGGACTCCATACGTGTTCTCAAGCTGATTGGGCAACACCAAATGCCGCACAAGTACGCCGCGCGTGAGCAGACCGTCGTCATCAAACTTGGGATTACCCACCAAACGCAACATTTCCAGAATTGCCGCTGCGGTGCATTCAATATAGTCGCTCACGTTAGAATACCGCGCCGCAAGCACGTTGTCGCTGTACTTGAAATCCGGCAGCCACACATCTACTTTGTCCGATAGCCGTCGGATTGTGTCTAAGCTCTCGTATCCGCCGCAATTGTAAATGACTGGTTATTCCGACATCGGAATAATCAGGATTATCCCGAAGATTGCACCGCCACCCCTGTAAATAAAGGCTTTACGGTATAAAACTTCGGGATAATAAAAAGGTGTTCATAGTTTAC
>JAIRYC010000015.1 GCA_031267965.1 Oscillospiraceae bacterium
ACCGCCGAAACCGACACTATGATGCTGGAACTGGGCGCACTCATTGCTGACCTCAAGACTGACAAAGAGGAAGCGTACAAGGCGTGGAAGCCATGAGTATCAAGGCGATCCGCGATTTAGACGGTGGCGTGTTCGAGGGCGGGCGGCACATGCGCTCCACGGCAACGACCCTAGCACTCAGTCTTTTTTGATAGTTGAGTAAATCTTATCCATCTTTTTGTAATATAGAGGTAAATTTAGTCCCTGATCCTTTGCGGTGTTATAGACGCTTGTACAGCCGTAAAGAATATCATCAATGTCATTGTGCAGCGTCATAATACGGCTGGTTAATTCGTTGCCCGCAAACATCCTTTTCATAACAACACCAGCTATAACAGATGGAAATTTGTAAGGCATAATCTCATTGTTGTACAACCTCAAATCTACGCCTCTTGACGCAACCACGAGAATTGTCTCGCGTATGGTTTTTACTGCTTCCGAAAGAGCTTTAGAATCGCCCATCAGATTCAGCGCAAGCTGCCGTGGATTTTCAAGCTGTCCGTTTCTTGCCGCCGAGGAGGTAACACCTGCGTTGATTGCCATGTGTAGCCATATCCACTCAACCATATCATGAGGAACCTTTGCCGCTATATCTGATGTTATCAATAGCCTCGACAGATCATCATAGTTTGGAATGTTGGCTTTGACTTCGTTCTCCATCATAATGTGGTCGAACAGGACACAGTTCAGGTTGTCTTGCTCCATACAGCCACCGGCAGTTGGGAAACCGACGATATAGGGGTATTCGTCAACCATCCCGACTATATCCTGTCTGTCATTCCAGAAATTGCAAAACAAAATTAACGTGCCGGACAAACCATTGGACGCAAGGGTTTCTACTGCATTCTTCACGTTTCCGCTTGCCACACTGACTAAAATAAAATCGTAGCTTGTGTAAGGTTGGGCAAGTGTGATAGTGTATGAGTTTTGCTTTTCTTCACCCTTGTTGTTATATCTTCCGTCAAGCAGATGAACAGAAAGCTGCTTTGGCACTGTATTTCTTTGGTTTTCCCGAACCAGATGTTCTACCTGATGTCCAGCTTTTTGAAACACATAGCCATAGGTTGTTCCGATAACACCCACTCCCAAAACGCAGATTTTTACAGGATTATCCATATCTTGCTGTCTCCTTACCTTGTCCAACTTTTCTATCTAAAGCCCATGTGCGATATTTACAGTGCGCAACTCACCAACCCATGCGTAAACATCTTGAAAATGGCACAATGAATGGCACACAAATGATTAAAATCTAATTTGCCCTTGAGGGGATTTTCGGCCAGTTCGGCAATACGTGCCGTGGTTATGCGGCATTCAGCAGCGCCAAGTGTTGCCGCGTCTTCAATGTCAATTTATTGCGCAAAACAGAGGAGTTTGGATAGCAGTAAGCACTGACGCGCTCATACTCATATCGGTTCATGCGTCTGCCCTCTGGGACTGATACTCGGCAATAATGCTGGCAATCAACTCCGCAAAGCTATACTCTCCGCGCAAAGCACCGCACAGACTTTCCTTGTCATTGTCCGTCAGCGGCATGCCCTCAATGGCCATTGTGCCGTTGACTTCCCTGATAGTTTGCTCAATGTCGCGCATAATTCCACCTCTTTCTATCTCTATTATACTCCTTTTGGGGCAAAAAAACAAGGCTTATCAAGGAAAATATTTGAGTGTTAAGATTCAACTTGACCCCGCACCGCTCTTAACATATCATTCCAATCTTTGTAGGCTGCGTCGGGCGATCTCACGCCCACATCAATATTGCTTTCCTGCAATTTTTTGATAAAATTCGCTCCTGCCTCGTCATTGTCCACGCACAAAAACGCTTGTGTATCAGGAAATTTCGCCATCGTATAATTGAAAATATTTTCTTTCAGCCCCATGAGGGAAGTCAGATGGCAATCCTCCAAACTTTTTCCATTCATGCGGGATAACTCTATAAATGAGAGCAAATCTATAGCACTTTCAAAAAATAAAGTATAGACTTTTTTATCACCGTAAGCAAGATTGTAACCGCAACCAAATTTTCCGCCGCTTTTGATGCCCTTGAAGCGGATATTTGGTGCAGTTCCTACCAGCTCCGCGCCCACAATTTCTTTGCCCTCGTAAATCGGGAAAATTGCGTTGTTGGTTTTGGCCTCCTGAAAAAGCTGGCGGTTTTTAATTAAACCTGTGATAAGTTCAGGCGAAATCCCGCGCTGATAATTGAGATAATCTATAACTCTCTGCATATCTGGCGCAAGTTCAATTTTGGCAAAGTCAAAAGTTTCGGGCGCGGTCGTTGGCAGAGCCGCTTTTTTCTCTACCCCGCTGGCAGTCAATTCCTCCACCGCCTCGCGGAAGCCCATGCCATAGTACAGCCGCAGAAAATCCACGGCATTGCCGCTTTCTTGGCGGCTGTTCCACATGAATTTGTTGCCCGTGATGAATAGGCTGTCGTGCGCGGTCAAGCGAAAGCTACCACCTGTGGGTATCAACTGCTCTTCGCGCCGGGCGAGGTAGACGGCAATATCAGCTTGACGGGCTTGTAATATTTGCTCGTGCGGGATGGGTTCAAATTGCGGGGTTTCTTTCATAGGACATCCCAATCATAACATAGGCTTACAGCAGATGAACTGCTGGGGGTGTGACCTGTGGAAATCGTAGTTACTTCTTTCTATGAAAGCGCGGGAGAAAATATTGCGGAACTCCTCGAAAAAAGTTTTGATTTATTCGTCAAATCTGTTATAATTGAACACGGTGAATGGCCGCTTATTTCGGAGGTGCAGCCATGCACACAGAGATAAGCAACCCGATGGACTATAACGCCGCGTTTTATATTCGGCTTTCAAAGGAGGATGATAGTGACAAAGAGAGCGAGAGCGTGGGCAACCAGCGCAGCTTGCTCAAAGCGTTTGCCCAGCAACACCGCCTGAACGTGGTGGGCGAGTATGCGGATGATGGTTATAGCGGCGGGAATTTCGACCGCCCCGATTTCCAGCGCATGATTGGCGACATTGAGGCGGGCAGGGTCAACATGGTGCTGACCAAGGACATGAGCCGCCTCGGGCGTGATTACATTCAAACGGGCTATTATATGGAAAAATATTTTCCCGCGCGGCAGGTGCGCTACATTTCGATTTTGGACGGCGTGGACACAGGCGTGGACAGCACCGCCAACGACATCACCCCATTCCGCGCCATCATGAACGATATGTACGCCAAGGACATCAGCAAAAAAATCACCAGCGTCAAGCGGGATAAGCAGCGCAAAGGCCTCTTTATCGGCGGCAAAGCACCCTATGGCTATCGCCTTTCGCCCGACGAAAAGAATGTGATTGTCGTTGATGAGCCAGCCGCGAAAGTTGTCCGCCGCATGTTCCAGATGGCGCTTGACGGTCTTTCCTGCCGCCGGATTGCCGCGCAACTCAACGCCGAGGGTGTGCCGCCACCCGCCGTTTACGCCAATCTTACGCCCAGCCGCCAAGGGCCGTACTCCGGTCAATGGGCGACCGAGCGCGTAACCGCCACGCTGAAAAACGAGGTCTATATTGGCAACATGGTGCAGGGGCGTAGCCGCAAAATCAACTACAAAATCAAGGAATGCCGCCGTGTGCCGCCCGAAGACTGGGTGATTGTCGAGGAAACGCACGAACCGCTTGTGCGCCATGAGGACTTCGCCAAGGTGCAATTGCTCATCGAAAGCCGCCAGCGCACGCGCAGCCGCACCCATGATTTTTTGTTGAAAGGCCTGATTTTCTGCCACGAATGCGGCTATCCGCTGGGGGTT
Organism: Oscillospiraceae bacterium; assembly: GCA_031267965.1. Lineage (GTDB taxonomy): Bacteria > Bacillota > Clostridia > Oscillospirales > Acutalibacteraceae > WRKY01. Next base: position 3,803 of record JAIRYC010000015.1, read on the forward strand.
ATCAACCGCAAATCGGGCGGGCGCGAACTGCTATATTTCGTCTGCCGCACCTATCAGCGGTTTACAAAAGAGAGTGCTTGCACCTGCCATTGCGTCCGCGTCGAGGCAATTACAGCCGCCGTGCTGGAGCAAATCAACGCGCTGTGCCAACAGTATCTTGACCGCAGCAAAGCCAAGCAAACCGTGACCACGCGGCAAATACAGTTGGCTTCCGGCGATACCCGCGAAAAAGAGCTAACCGCCCTGCAAGCGCAGGAGCAATCTCTGACGGTGAAGCTCGACAGTGTTTATAACGATAAGCTGGCGGGTGTGTTGGATGAAACGGATTTTCAGCGGATTTACGGCGGGATGAAGCAGCAGCGGCAGCGATTACAAGCGCAAATCAGGCAGGCGCAGAGTGCGCAGCCTCCGCCCGCGCTGCCGGAGCAGCAAGCGCAGGAACTGGTGAACCGCTTTTTAGCAGGCACGGGCGAAAACCGTGAACTGCTGGTGAGCCTGATTTCACGCATTGAACTGACCGAGGCGAAGGAGCTTCACATTTTTTGGCGGTTCCCTGCGATTGGCACAAACGCGCGTTAGCAGAAGCGAAGCGACACGAGCCGCACCGCAGGTGCCCGCAAATGGATGGGCGGTAAACCTGTTTTCTTTATATTAGGCGTGTTGGGATGTATCGCGGATTGAAAAGAAGATTTTGGCACAGCTGCAAACGGAACTGGGCGGTTTGCCTGTGGGGAGCGAGGCGTAGCGTAGCGTGCGAGCACATTTCCGCGTTAATCTTTGTTTTGCTTTGACGGGAACCAACCTTTTTCTACGCGTTTTTTTTGTGCGAAGAGTTCGCCGATCGACCACAAAAGCGAGAAGCCCAGTACGGCGAGGATGGCGGATATCCACCAGAGCTTTATATAAAGCGCCGCGCCGCAGCAAAGAAGACCCGCCGCCAAAAACGCGGGCCAACATTTTGTGCCGATGTGGTATTCCGCCTGAATAACGACCGGGTGCAGTGCGCCAATGATGAGAAACGTGATTAAACCGACCAACAAACCGGTAAAGTGCATAGATAGCCTCCGCCACAGCGTATTCTTCCTGTAAAAGTATGCGACGGGCGGGGGAGAACTATGCGCGTAAAGGGGCAATCGAAAATAATTTACAAAAAAGGATTGCTTTTTGCGGTAAAAACGTCTACACTAAGCGTATATTGATGATATGCGGGGTGTGATCTTGAACGATACGAGAACTGAGGAACGACGCGCGAAAATTATCAACGCGTTTTATTTGTTGCTGATTGTGGCGGCGCTGTATCTCTTCCTCCGTTTTGCTTTTTGGCTTGTGTTTCCGTTTCTGTTTGGCTTCGCGGTGGCCGTTCTGCTCCAAAAGCCGAAAACGATGCTCTACCGGAAGTTTCGGATGCGACGCGGGTTCACGTCCGTTGTACTTGTTCTTCTCTTTTATATTGTGATTCTGCTTGTTGTCGGAATTTTGGGCGCGCGGCTCGTGACGGCCGTGAAGGGTCTCACGGATTTTTTGGCGCAAATCACCACAACGGAGAACATGAGCAAGATGGCTCTCTCGGTTACCCAACGGCTTTCGTCGTTGCTGACCTTTTTGCCGGACGCGATGGAAAACGGGATTAATGAGCGCTTGCAGGATTTTGTGGGCAGCATTGTGGCCGGCGAGACTGCGCAGGGCGAAAAGGTAGGAATGTGGAATTCCCTGATCAGCCACATTGATTTTTCTTTCCTCAAAACCCCGGTGAGCGGAATCATCTCCTCGGCGGCAAAAATTCCCGCCATTGCGGTGGCGCTGGTCATTACGGTCGTCAGCAGTTTTTTTATCACGTCAAGCTATGAGTCGATTGTACACTTCATCAAGGCGCAGTTGAGTGAGAAGCGCAGGGAAGCGTTATCCGTTTCAAAGCGAATTGTGATTCACTCGCTCGGGAAACTCTTGCGGGCATACGTGATCATTATTGGCGTCACATTTTTGGAACTGCTGTTGGGGCTGTACCTGCTCTCGTTTACATCGGGCTTTAACGGAAAAAACATGCTGGGTGTGGCCCTGATTACCGCGCTTGTGGATATTTTACCGATTTTGGGTACGGGTACGATTTTGGTGCCGTGGGCGCTGTACAATTTGATTATGGGCTATATTCCCACGGGGATTGGTCTATTGGTGATGTACGCAGTGATTATTGTTGTGCGGCAGGTGCTTGAGCCGAAGCTGGTCGCGTCCAACCTCGGCTTGCCCCCCATTGTGACGATTGCGGGGATGTATATAGGCTTACAGGTGCTGGGCTTTGTGGGCATGTTCGCGGTGCCGATGCTCGTGATTTTGGTGAAGATGCTCAACGACGAAGGCGTGGTGCGGTTGTGGAAAATTCCGGAGAAGGATCCCAACGCCGCCGCACGGATACACCCTGCGATACGAACGCGACCGATCCGCAAACAGAGAAAAATTTGGCATAACACAAAAAAATAGGAGAGCGTTTCCTAGC
>JAIRYC010000067.1 GCA_031267965.1 Oscillospiraceae bacterium
CGCTTCCGTACCAAGCGCAATCGCCGGCGCGGAATCTGTTACAACATTAACCCAAAGCAATTGGATTGGCAAAAGCGGCGATGGCATATGCAACAGCGACGCCATAAACACCGTCACAATCTCTCCAATGTTACTGCTGATTAAGAAGTGCACGGCTTTTTTGATGTTGTCATAAATGCCACGCCCCTGCTCAACCGCGTGAACGATGGTGGCGAAGTTGTCATCGGTCAGTATCATATCCGCTGCACCCTTGGCAACCTCCGTGCCGCTGCGGCCCATAGCGCAGCCAATGTCCGCAGCTTTAAGCGCGGGCGCATCGTTCACGCCGTCGCCTGTCATTGCAACGACCTCCCCCATGCTTCGCAGAGCCTTGACAATGCGGAGTTTGTGTTCCGGTGTCACTCTGGCAAAGACGCGGCAATCCTGCAAGCGCACCTTGAGTTGTCCGTCGCTCAACCTGTCAAGCTGTGTGCCCATCATGGAGCGGTTTTCCGCCGCTGCACCTTCCAAAATGCCTAGATCTTTGGCAATGGCATTTGCGGTTGTGATGTGGTCACCGGTAATCATAATAGGCGTTATGCCCGCAAGTTTGCAGGTTTTAACAGCTATTTTCGCCTCCTTGCGCGGCGGGTCATTCATGCCAATAAGACCAAGGAAGCTTAGCTGATCCTCTGACGGAGGTTGCGTCTGTCCTTTGGGCACAGCCTTGACCGCAACGGCTATCACGCGCAGCGCTCTAGCCGCCATGTCCTCGTTTTGTGCCAACACATGAGCCTTCATCCGCTCGTCCATAGTCACAACGCATCCATCAGATTCCGCATTTACGCAGCGTTGCAGAAGTATGTCCGGGGCGCCTTTCACTATCATCAGTGTACCTTGAGCAGGTGCGTCAGTCGTGCCGTCCGGAAAGCGACAGACAACACTCATGCGTTTGCGGCCGGAATCAAACGGCTGTTCGTGCAGACGTGGAAAGCGTTCCCGGTCTTGCATTACAGGCAAGTGGCGATGACTGGCGGCGTCGATAATCGCGGTTTCCGTCGGCTCGCCTGACATCGTTTGCTTTTTGCCACTGCCCTGAATCGCAGCATTACAGCAAAGGCTGGCAAGGCGCAAAAGCTTCCGGGCAGCTTGTTCGTCCTCGCGCCCAAGCTGCTCTATCTGTGTAACCTTCATTTTGTTTTGGGTAAGTGTACCCGTTTTATCGGAGCAGATTACACTTGCGCAGCCCAGCGTTTCGACCGCCGGCAGACGGCGCACAATGGCGTTGAATTTTGCCATGCGCTGTACGCCAAGCGAAAGCACGACCGTCACCATTGCGGGCAGCCCTTCCGGGATGGCCGCAACGGCCAAGCTGACCGAGAGCATAAAACTCTCCAGCAACGGTACATGCTGCAAAAATCCCAGCAGGAATATCAGCGCACTGATTACCATGGCGCCAATCCCCAACTGCTTACCGACTTTTTCGAGCCGCTGCTGCAATGGAGTTTGCGGCGCTTTCTCCTGATTAAGAAGCCCCGCAATCCGCCCCACTTGGGTGCTCATGCCCGTATCCGTCACAACCGCTTTGCCGTGCCCAGTCAATACAACAGCGGATGAAAGCAACATATTTTTACGGTCGCCAAGGGGCGCTTCAGCAGGAAGTACCGCTTCCGCTTCTTTTTTGCATGGCATGGACTCACCTGTGAGCGCACTCTCCTGTGTACTCAACTGCGTAGCCTGAAGCAATCGCGCGTCAGCGGGTACCATATCACCTGTTTCCAAAAAAATAATGTCCCCCCGCACAACTTCCGTTGCGGAAATCCGTTTGCGCTTGCCTTCACGCATGACTTCGGCAGTGGGCGCCGCCATTTTTTTCAGTGCCTCCAGCGACCGTTCGGCACGCCCTTCCTGCACAACGCCAACAATTGCGTTGATAACCACAATGCCAACAATGATAATGGAGTCAATATAATCACCGTTGCCATGCACCAGTGCCGCCGCCGCCGAAATTGCCGCTGCCGCTAACAATGCCAGCACCATAAAATCCTTGAATTGCGCAAAAAAACGCACGACCCAATGGTTACCCTTCTTGTTCTCAAGGGTGTTTACTCCATCACTTAGCAGAAGTCGGCGCACAGTTTCTGCGCGCAAACCTTTCTGCGCGTCAGAGAAAAGCCTCCGCACTGCCTCCGCGCCGCTTATGCTGTGAAATTCCATAGGTTCAGCCCCTTTTACTTGCTCGCGGTTTTGCGCATGGTGCGCGCTCCCTCTATTCGTCAATCTTTATGCGGGCACAGTGGACGATATGCAGGCACTATAGTTTGTTTGAGTCCAATAGTACGGAACAGTGCCGGAGGATGAGGAATGGGTAGTTGTTACGCTGACCAACTGCCCGCACGCACTGCGCGGTGACCTGAGCAAATGGCTGCAAGAAATCAACACCGGGGTTTATGCGGGTAAGGTTAGTGCCCGTGTGCGTGATCAACTGTGCAGAAGAACTGCCGATCGCAATAAATGGCGACACGCTGGATTTTCCGTGGTTCTCAACAGACTCAACAGCCGAGGAAATCCGGGCTTATACGCAATTCATCGTCGCGCTATGTGATATGGCAAAGAAACAGGTGCGGGTACTGGCAACCGAAAAGCCTGTTGAGAACGAAAAGTACGCGTTCCGCTGTTTTCTGCTGAGGCTTGGCTTCATCGGTGAAGAGTACGCCGGAGCGCGGAGGATTCTCTTGCGAAATTTGAGTGGCAACGGGTCAAGTCGGAGCGGTAAAGTTCGGGCGCGCAAGGCGGAGGTAAAACCCGCTGTGTCTGCTGATGAACCAGTCATGCCAACAGAAAGCTTGCCCGCCAAGCCGCGATTTTCATTCAAGAGATTGTTTGGTGGGTTGAAGTCGCTGGTACTGGGGTGAATTGGCCACAGATGTTTCTTAAACGCTCGTCTGTAATATGGCGGGCGTTTAATTTTTGCGCTTTAGCATTAAAAAAAATGTCAAAACGTAGTACAATATGATTAACGAAAAGGGAGGCAGTGTATTTATGAGCGACATAACCATGCAAGTAAGTATTCCTGCTGATAATGACGGTTTTGTTTTGTTGCAATGTCCGCTTTGCAGTGAGTATTTCAAGATTACTCCACAAGATTACGAAGATGATGGGATTCTGGAACTACGCTGCCCCGGTTGTGGATTAACCAGTGAGAATTATTTTACAGAAGACGTTATAGACCTTGCGATGACGATGACGAAAAACTACGCTATGTATATGATTCATGATGAAATGAAAAAGCTAGAGCGAAAATTCAAAAGTAAATCTGTATCTTTTACGGCTGGGAAGAAACCAGTGCCGGAAAGTGAAAGTCCCATTCGTGCTATAATTGAAGCGCTAACAAAAACGCACTTTCCGTGTTGTAAGCGATACGCAAAAATTAAACCATTATCAAAAATCAGCGGATATTACTGTCCGTTTTGTGGGGTGAAGCATTTTGGAATTGAATAGAACTGAGCTAAAAAAGCTAATGTATGATTTCAACAGCGTATCAAATCGCTTGATGCGTGTAAATTTTAATGAGTAAAATTCTGTCCTCGCCAAGTTTTTAACTTTCCTAGATGGAACGGAACTCATACATGATTATATTATTGATTGCGGTGAGCAAATGACTGATATTGATACCGCTATTGACGAGGTTTCTGAAAATTATGGTGATGTTCTTTTCGACTTGGGAGATACGGTATCAGAGGAAGTTGTAAATGTTTACTGTATTCTGAAAAAAATACTCGAGAGAGATTTGGAAATAGCGTATACTATCGGACACGCTTATAGGGGCGGTAGCGATAAGTATCAGGCTGGTGTAGACGGATTTAATGAGCGAGTTGTAATGGTACTAATCCGACATATTGAAGGTTACTTAACAAAAATAGGGATTGATATGGGGATGGATGATAATATCAAATATTCGATTACAGTTAATAACGGTCAGGTAAATCTGGCTTCTGATAATGCTACAATTAACGCTGTGCAAAATAACGGTATAAATATAGAGGAACTAAAAGTATTGATCCAAACGCTTAAAAAATCCGCACCGACTGATATGGATAAGGACGAAAAAGAAACTTTTAGTGAAAGCATTGAAACTCTTGAACACGAATTAACGCAGCCAAAACCAAAGAAAAGTTTGATGAATACTGCAATTAAGGCACTGCGGAGAATCTGGTGAAGCACGGCCTTGCCGCCGGAATTGACAAGTTTGTGGTCTGTTCCGTTGCGACTACGCCCGCGCAGGTCCGCCCGGCAAACCGCTTTATCTCTAACGC
>JAIRYC010000071.1 GCA_031267965.1 Oscillospiraceae bacterium
CTCTCGCCGCACGCTCCCTGATGTAATCAATCGCTTCGTGGGCGCGGCTGGTGACGTGGAGTTCCCACGCCAGTTTGTGGCGGGCGCAGATTTCCTTGAGCTGTGGATGGATCATGCCGAGGGCCTTACCCTTGCCAGCCTTTGGATTGATGATGAAAATGTGCTTCAATGCTTTGTCCTCCTGAATGAATTATGAATATGAACAACCGCACCGTGCGGCAGGTATCTCAGTTGGGGCTCAATTTCCCGAGGTCTTGCTGAATCTGTCATGTAGAACTCAAAGTTTTTTCATTGGCAGTCTTGGCTATTCCATATAATCGTGTATTCGAAGTGCTTAAGGACGAATTCAGCCCCTGTCTTTCACTCCTCCTGCGGGAAAATCTCAGATTTGCCCGATTCAAAAACAACATTGTCCGTTTTCGGAGGATGAAAGATAAGGTCAAAAGCGCCTGTTAGGTACAAGAACGACGAAAGAACCAATGAACGCACAAGTACTCCACGAGCAAGGTACCGGTATTTTTAGAAGAACCGACGTTTCACGCTTCATGGCTTGTCCTCCTACGCTTTATAATACATATACAGTGTACACGCAATCATGCCATTGTAAAGCTTGCGGCGCTTATCCGCCTTGCGCCCAAAATCGCCCTCAAAATCCACGTCCGGCGTAATAATCGAGTAGCTCCACCCGCGCCTTTGTGTAAATACTTTACCCATTATCCGCGATAGTGCACGTGCCTGTTCGGGATCCAGCAAACGTTCGCCGTAGGGCGGGTTGCAGATTAAGGTGCCGCATTCCGTCTTCGGCGCAAAATCCGCCAAATCGCGCACAGAAAAGCTCACGCAGTCTGCAATGCCTGCACGCTCTGCGGTTGCTTGCGCAAGAGTTACCGCCTCTGTGTTGATTTCGCTGCCAAACGCCGCAAAATCCGGCGCCGGATGCTCTAAATCCCTCGCTCGCACTCTCTCTTGCGCCCAAATAGTATGTGGGATTTGTTTCCAGCGCTCCGCTGAGAATGCCCGCCGCAGCCCCGGAGCAATGTTCCGCGCCATCAGCGCGCCCTCGACTGCAATTGTTCCGGAGCCGCACATTGGGTCGTAGAACGTGTGGTACGGGCGTAGCTTGCTCGCCGCGCAAAGCGCCGCAGCCAAGGTTTCCTTAATAGGCGCTTCCTTCGCCTCTGGACGGTATCCGCGCTTATGCAAACCTACGCCAGTGGTGTCAAGCAGTAGCGTGACACGGTTTTGCAATATCGCAAACTGAATCTGGCGCACTGCCCCTGTTTCTGAGAACCACTCCAGACTGTATTTGTCCTTCAGTCGCTCCACCACGGCTTTTTTGATGATTGACTGGCAGTCGCGCACGCTGAATAGGTCGCTCTTTAGGCTGTAGCCCTTGACGGGGAAGGCATCCTCCGCACCAACCCATTCCTCCCACGGGAGGGACTTTGTGCCCTGAAAAAGCTCCTCAAAGCTGTGCGCTTCAAACTCGCCGAGCAATATCTGCACACGTTCGCTAAAGCGCGAGCAAATGTTGACACGCGCAATCAATTCCTCACTACCGCAAAAAAGGACGCGCCCGTTTTCCGCCCGCACGTCCTGCGCGTCAAAAGACCGCAGCTCGTCCGCAATAAAACCTTCCACGCCCAGCAGGCATGGCACGGCAAAATTTATATTATGCAAATTCGGGCACCAGCAATCCATAGCCGCCGTCCGCGCGCGTGTAGACCAAGTTGACCTGGCCATTCTCCGCGTTCAGGAACAGATAGAACGAGTGCCCAAGCAGGTTCATCTGCAGTATTGCCTCGTCAGCGCTCTCCGGCTTAAGGGACAGCGTTTTTGTTCGCAGCACCTCTGTGATGCTCTCCTCAATGGGCGCCTCGTCCGCAAACACCTCGCCGATTGATGGCGTGTGGAGCTTCTTTTCCAGCCGCGTTTTATTCTTGCGGATTTGGCGTATCAGTGCGTCAATAGCTTTATCGAGCGCCGCGTCCAGTTCCTGTGCGCGTTCCTGCGCACGGAAGATAATGCCGTGTTTTTGCAGTGTAATCTCCACAGACTTGCTGGTTTTCTCCACTGCCGCGGTGATTTTTGCGGTGGTGTCGCTGCCAAACAGGCACTCGACCTTCGCCAGCTTTCTCTCCGCCCTCTCTTTAAAGGATTCCCGTGGCGTGCATTTTTTACCAATCAATTCGATTTTCATGTCCTCATCCCTCTCCACCGCCAAGCGCGGTATATTTTTCAATCAAATTATAACACATTCCACAAAAAAAAGGAAGAGGGCAAGCAAAACCTTGGCGGCTGTTTTCCTCCGTCGTTCAGTTATGAAAAAATCAAAGAAATGCAACACAAATTTCGCATAATCAGCGCCATCTTCGCCAAAGATACTTAATGAAGCGATGGGAGGATGAGAATGGTGCCAACCTTTAAAGAGATAGGCCGCCGCAGCCGTACATGTCAAAAAGGCTCATGGGGACGCAGTGCAGCGCTGTTTACACTGAGCGTATCGCTGCCGCTGAGCTTTGGGATACTGAATGCCGTGGCGCAATTGCTTTTTGAACGCCCGCAAGTTTCCGGAACGCTGTATGCATTTTGGCCGCGCCTACCGGGAATATTCTCCGCAAGCATTGCGCTGAGCCTTGCCATATGCGCGTTACTTGCTCTGGCGCCCCTGCGCATGGGTTGCCGGGCCTGGTATTATGGCGGCACAATCCGGTCCAGCCGCAGCCGCAAGTGGGTAACGTTTTGGTATAAGCCCACTCAGGCGTTCCATGCGGCGCATATCAGTATATCATTGGCGGTGCGTAAGCTTGCGTGGGCGCTGTTTTTGCTCTTGCCCGGTGCGCTGCTTTGCGCAGGCGCGCTGTATATCTCCTCGCGCGAAGGCTTGGAAACGCGTATGTTCGCGGTGCTTTTGGGCGGGGCCGGTTTACTGATGCTCTGCGGCTTTTTTGCGTGGCTTTGCGTGATTCAGCGTTATGCCCTTGTGCCGTGGATGGCGGTGCGCTACCCTAAAATCAGCGTGAAAAAGCTGCTCGTCAAAAGCAAAGCGTGCATGGAGGGACGGTATGGATATTCACTGCGTATGGCTCTGCGGATGTTGCCGTTTGCGCCGCTGGCAATGCTTGGGGCGCCGCTCTTGTGGATTGTTCCATATGCGTGGCAGCGCCGGGCAGTATGGGCGCAGGCTCTGATTGAGGGGGTGAGGTGCGGGCATTTTTTAACCGCAATAGCAAACTCTTATGATTAGCAAACCAAATTACCTTATAAAAAAATTATTTTATCTTTATGTAGTGTTTTAGCCAGTTTTGAATTGTTCTGTTCTATAAAGTCCATTATAAGTAAATATCGGTCGTCAAAGTTAAAATCTATTTTCAGCGATTTATCTTCATGAACGTATATCCTGTCAATTAACTCAACAAGCATAAGCCTGTCTAAAGCTTCTGCATTTTGATATTTTAAGAATCTCTCAAAATATTCGTTGTTTGCCTTAACACCTTTCGCCGCTTGTTGCTGCTGCGTGGAAAGTGTCCGCAAGGTTGCCCGTATCTGTTCCAGTTTCTTTTCGGTTTCTTCTCTAATTCGCTGATATTGCTTTTTAGATATGTCGCCGTTTTTCCAGTCATAATAGCTAGCGTCAAATATGCGTTCTTTTTTTTCAAATGCCCGCTTACTACTTTCTAGTAATTGATTTATCCTAAGTGATTGCCTGTTTATTTCGGGTGTTGCGTTTATTTATCTACGATAGGCTGCTAGTCGATAACGAGTGCTATCTGCGCCTGAATGACTTTCAGTAAAACATCCTCTAAAACTCTAAAGCTGATACTTCGCCCCTTAGTACAACGTTCTTCTCCAGCGTATTGATAAGTTTTACCTCTATTTACTTTGTAAAATCAAAACGAGGGTATAATTCGGCATCATTACAGAAGCTTTTCAAATTCGTACCGATATTGGTAATATTCCAGTTTCTTATGCAATTGAACGGAGCTTGTATTTTCACGGCCTGTCCCGGAGCGGATAACCTTAGCACCGTTCTTTCTTGCCAAATTTTCAGAATAAAAGAAAAGCTCGCTTGCCAGCCCCATCTGCCTATACTCGCTTTCAATATAGATCTCTTGGATATCTGCAAAACAAAATCCGCTTTCTTCATCCGCATGAAATGATATTCCGGAGAGCCTTGCTATGTTAATTATAACAAAAAATAACGAAAGAAGCAAATCACAATCGACTTCTTTCGACAAATTGTTTGGCAGGGTACTCCGAAAAAGATGCCTACCGATTAATCATAGTGTAGCACATTTTCGAAAATAGCGCAAGCCCCAAATTCCTTGACTGCCAAGGCTGTGCCCTCGGACACTGCGCTTGCGTCTGAACGTATCCGTCCAGTATTTCGATGCGCCTTTGCGGGGCGTAGCAGAGGAAGTTCCGCCGTTCTGCATCGACATAAGGGTTGGATGCGAGTATTTCTCTGAATTCGTCCCCAATGCCCTCCCAGCGCGGAGAAGTCAAGCCAGTCGAAGGAAGTCGCCAATTCGAGCTGTTTGTAGTGCTTCTGATAAAAAGTCATACTCTCGGTATCCGTGTCGGGATTGATGAAGGCGTTGACCATGCCGCACCACATTGAGGTTCCGTTATCGAAAAGCGGCACGAGGCCGATCCATTCCAGCGTGCGTAATCATAGCCGCCACTGGGGAAACGCCATTCTTCAAAAACATGAGGCACAAGCGCAATAATTGTGAACACCGAAAGGCATGCAGCCGATGTCCAGTTGCACCAGTTGACAACTAAATATTACGGCAAGGGCGATGGCGATTATCGCAATCACTATCAACCAAATAGAAAGCCAAGCATTTGCTAATTTCTGTGCCACAGACTGCCTCCTCTCTGCCTGCTCATTTTCAAACAACGATATAGGAACAGTAAAATGTAGAAGGGTGATATTTCAAGGCGTAATTCAATTTTTGAAAAGTATGATTTCAAGGCTATCGGGCAAGCCATCAAGAATGCCCGCGAAAGCAAGGGTATAACGCGGGAGGAACTGGCTGAAAAGCTGGATTTAACCGCACGTCACCTTATGTCCGTTGAAAATCAAGGGCAACCTTCCAGCTTTCAAGTTTTCTACGAACTAATTACGATGTTCGACATCTCCGTTGACCAGTATATTTTCCTGGACAAGCCTATGGAAAAATCCACACGACAAAGGCAGCTTGACAGTCTATTGGATTCACTCGATGAAAAAGAATTAATAATCCTTGAAGCCACGGCGCAGGGTATCGTAAAAGCAAAAACAGCGGAAGAAGATAAAAAACTCCTTCCGCTGTTTGCTTTGTGACGGTCTAGTACATTGGCGTAAAAGAGCGAATTTGTCAGCAGCCGCTGATGCCACGATTTGGGATAACGCTCGGCAATATGCCAAAGGCTCTTTTCGTGTCCACAAAAAATATTTTTGGAAATTGAACAACATTCCTTGATTACAATACAATTTCAATTTTCACCAGCTTCATTTATGTACTGGGATGACATTTTAACAACATTTTATCATACACGTCGTTTTAAGCATGTGAGTGTGTTACTCATAATTTTTGCACTACTTCCGCTATTTACCCCATGTAACCCTTGACAATGCATCCATGAATGAGGTACACTTAATTCATAAGTTAACTATTAACACTATTGACAAAATTTTTATGTTAATAACAACTGCGAGAACCCGAAGAATTATATTGACGAAAATTGGGTAGAAACAGCAGATGACGAAACGAAAAATAACAGCAATCAGTGCCATCGCCCTTGCGCTTGTCGTTGCGGGGATTTTGGTATTTCTTTTTCTCCCGCGCCTCATTCATCCCACCGCCTATACCGGTACCCTCCCGGCCGGCGTGGAAAAATTCCGGGCTGCCGCCGCAGCCATCATCAAAACCGACTACAAACTCGCCAGGCAAACTGCTGATAAGGGCAGTAATGACGTTGAAATTCGCAACGCCTTACTGAAGGAGTACAAAAACGCGCAAGTTCTCCGCAATGGCGGCGCATGGCATATGGATGCGGCGCGTCGGCGGTTAAGTGCGAATCTTGCCGCTGAAAACCCAGAGTTTATGCTGTGGACGGAATATCAAGCGGGCGGTGATGAATGAAAAATAAGCGCTTACGGATTTTCGTCGTTGCTGCCATTTTAGTGATTGGCAGTGCCGTTGTTTTTTTTCGTTACAGAACAAACCTCCTAAAATTGATTACAGCGACTTGCCTGCTGACCTCTATTGCCGCAGCAGTGGGCCATGTTGGTATTGACAAGAATTTTGTTGCGGATGACTATTCTCTTGTCTATGAGAACGCCAACGGTGCCAAAACCACGTATATTTTCACTCACCCGATCCGCTATTTTGGCGGCGACGAGCAGTATCACATCATTGATAACAGCATTATTCCAGACGAAAATGGCTGGACAAACAAAGCAAATGAAATTCAGACGTCGTTCGATAGTGATAACTTGTCCGCGTCACTAGGCGAAATTCAGTGATACCCGATTTGTCGGTCGGGTGAGTCCGTCTTAGCCGACATACAGACGATTCTCGGCAACAAGCAGCAGGCTGCGCAATATGCATATGACGACTATACATTGTCCGTTTATCCAACATATTTAGGCATTAAACGTCAGCTTGAATTACCCCAATTAGCTGCAATCCCTCTTGATTTTTTTCGCTGGAAACTACACTTGATGTTGACATAACAAATGATTTTTATATCCAATTTCTCGACGGCGCTTACAAAACTGCCGCCTTGCTTTATCGGCCGATTGTGCAGTACAGTGACTGAAAATACAGCGCTTGTTGCGTGGTTTGCAGTATACGGACGGCAAAATTTCGCTTGTCTTGTCTGGACTCACAGATTTAAGCTACCCTATAAGCCTTGAATTTACGCTGAATATGTATCAAAAAAAGCAGGCAAATTTCGGCAGAATGTCAAGCAATGCCAACGATAATCAATATCTTGATAACTATTTATACTCCGGATATTTTGATGAAATAGGCGAGACGAAAGCCTTATGCGCTTCGAGACATCGCTGTATAAGCAGATTTCGGTCGACAAAATTCTTTCGGCAGAGCATACATTCAACGGGCTGACGTCAGGCGTCGCGCTTCAATTCCGCGCGTGCGATAAGGAGTGAGCCAGCACCAAAATCACGTGGAACACGCGGGATATATATGCCACGCCGTTGTGTGATGTGACGGCGCAGGACAAACAGTGTGCGGTAGACGAGACTGATTTAGTCAAACAGCGGATCAACGGTGAGACCTATGTGCTGCTCTTTTCGAATGCCAAACACTTATCCGACGTGAATGCGGTACCACAAATGGATGATTACTGGCTATGATGATGAGCAAGAAATATCACAGCTGTTGGTTTTGACGTGGACACCGCTTGCCATGCGTTTGTTTATAAGCAAGTGACAATTCATTTTTCCGAACTCTCACAGGCATGCCGCCGCAGCAAAAACGCATGGAACATATCCAAATGCTACATAAAGCAAAAATTGAATCGCTGAACCTCAAAAAAATCAAGCGAGATACTTTCTCAATATACGCACAACCTTTTGCCTTTATGTTTCAATGCAAAACTTTATGGGAAGTATGCGATTTTTTGCGGTTGGAACACGGGCTATTGAACAAACCATTTGTGCAGTACAAAGCTATCCGAGAACTCACCAACACTATGCTCCTAACCGCGCTAAATATAACATAACCAAGAAAAAACAAAACTAAAGCTCTTGAGAGCATTTGCAATGTTTTGACAAGGCTACGCAAGGAAGAACCGCCGATTTTTCGTGCGTTTTATCGGGAATTGAAGGTACGTGAAAAAGGGCAGCGATCGCCGTCCCGCAAGAATTTGAGATAAACGATTGCACAATATTGATAGAATCACTCCGTGTATGCAACCCTCCAGCATCGACTACATCATTGTGTGTATGCAAAAAATGCGCGATTTCCACATCATCAACCAAGCCGACGGAAAGCAATCAGATTCACTTGTATTGACGTGCCTTGAAAAAGTCCAATGCACTTATTTTATCAAAGGTTCGCACTAAAAGCAAGGGGCAGTGTTATAGCTATCTCCCAAGCCTTTATAAGCCCTTCTAAACTCCATGAAGCATTTGCGGGACTTGTTGACGGCAGTTTTTCCACAGGCAATGCTAAATTGTTGTACTTAATACACAGTTCATATGCCTTGCCTCCATTGCAGATCACTCGCTCTATTCCATATTCTGCCGTCAATCCAGCTATGTTATTTGGCACAGCTTCTCGAATACTCGCATCACTAGAGCCATCAATCTTGCAGGAGGCCAACACATCCCACAGTGCAAGCCTGTGTACAAGAAGAAGTTGGCGTTTTTCGTCAACTGTAGATGGCGTCTGTTCACCCAAAATTGCCGCTAAAAGCTTCCAAAACCGATTTTGTGGGTGCCCATAATAAAAACCAAAATTCCGCGACTTAACACTCGGAAAGGTTCCAAGAATCAAAACGCGTGAATTTTCGTTAACAATTGGTTCAAATGGGTGTATCAACATAATATTTACATTATACACGAACAGCCGCTTGCTGTCAAAGGGTATATTACAAAAACAAAGCGCGTCGGCAAGTACCGTCACGCTTCATCTATTTTATAGAGTTATTCGGCCGCAACGGCCTTACGGCGTGGTGTACGCTTTTTCTTTGCGGGCTTAGCAGTTTCTGCAACCTTGATAGGTACCAGTTCCAAGACCGCGATTTCCGCAGCATCACCTCGCCGCTGACCAATTCGCGTAATGCGCGTGTACCCGCCAGGCACATCCACGTATTTTGGCGCAATTTCGTCAAACAGCTTTTTAACGATATCTTCTTTTGTCAAGTATGCAAGCACAAGGCGGTAGTTTGCCAAGGTTCTGTTCTTTGCAAGGGTAAGGTATTTCTCTGCCACGGATCGTACCTCTTTTGCGCGCGTGATTGTGGTTTCAATACGCGCAGTCCCCTCTTTTGCATCGTAATTTTCAAACAGAGCCGTGACCATGCCGCGCAGCATAGCGTCGCGCTGGTCGGTCCTCCGTCCGAGTTTACGGGTTCCGGGCATGTTGGTTCACTCCTTTCTATTCCTGACCGGGAGCCAAATCCAGCCCCAGCTCATGTAGTTTTTCTATGACTTCCTGTAACGTTTTCTCCCCAAAGTTGCGGATCTTCTTCAGTTCAGACTCGCTCCAAGCGAGCAGTCCGCCCAAATTGTTAATTCCAGCGCGCTTGAGTGAATTCGATGCACGAATGCTAAGCTCTAAGTCATCAATCGTGATTCCTGCACGCTGATCTTCCGCAAGTGAGCGTACCTCACCAAGCGAATCAATGCCAACAGGGTCGCCGCCAAGCTTTGTAAAGATGGCAAGGCGTTCACGCAGTATCCGTGACGCTTGTGCAACCGCATCAGACGGGGAAACGGTCCCATTTGTCCAAACCTCAAGCACCAGTCGGTCATAGTCCGTAATCTGTCCCACACGTGTATTTTCAACTGTGTAGTTCGTCTTAACAACGGGTGTGTAGATGGAGTCAATCGCAATCACGCCAATTGCAGGCCTCAAGTGCTCCTTGTTCTTCTCCGCAGAAACATAGCTCTGACCGCGGTCACAAGTCAACCGCACTGAGAAAACCGCGCCCTCATCCAATGTCGCAATCACGTGGTCGGGATTAACAATCTCGACTTCAGAATCAGCTTGAATGTCACCGGCTGTAACAACAGCAGGACCGTTTTTTGTGATGTAAACCGTCTTTTCTTCCTCAGTCAAAACGTTGAGAACAACGCCCTTGAGGTTAAGAACAATTTCCGTCACATCTTCTGTGACGTTCGGGATTGTGGAAAACTCGTGCAGCACTCCGTCAATTTGCGCGCTGGTAATAGCAGAACCTTCCAGCGACGAAAGCAACACGCGGCGCAGACTATTGCCTAAGGTGTTTCCGTAACCGCGCTCCAGCGGCTCTACCACAAATCTGGCGTAGTTGCGCTCCTCCGCGCTCTCAAGCACCTCAATCTTTGGGGTTGGGGTTTCAATTCCAATCATTCCATACCCTCCTGCTCAATCTTTGAGTTATACCAAGCCTTATTTCGAGTAGAATTCCACGATGAGGTGTTCTTCCACGGGAACGGCGATTTGAGTGCGCTCTGGCAGAGCAACAACCTTCGCGGTTAAAGCCGTGCGGTCAAGCTCCAGCCATTCAGGAACGGGACGGGACGCATTTGCTTCAAGCACTGCTTTGTATGCGTCCTTTTCGCGAGTCTTCTGCCTGATTGTCAGAGTTTCACCCACTTTGAGCCTGTAAGACGGAATATCCACCTTATGACCGTTCACTAAAAAGTGACCATGATTAACCAACTGCCTTGCCTGAGCACGGGACGAAGCCCAGCCCAAAAGGTAGATGGCGTTGTCCAGACGCAACTCGCACAGACGCAGTAAATTCTCACCAGTCATGCCCTGTAGCTTTTCTGCCTGAACAAAATACTTGCGCAGTTGCTTCTCCTGCACGCCGTAATAGCGGCTGACCTGCTGCTTAGCACGGAGCTGCGTGCCATATTCAGAAACTTTTTTACGGCTCTGTCCATGCTGACCCGGAGCATATGAGCGGCGCTCGAACGCGCACTTGCCGGTGTAGCAACGGTCACCTTTGAGGAAGAGCTTTTGCCCCTCGCGGCGGCACAATTTGCAGACCGCCTCGGTATATCTTGCCATTTGTAGTTACCTCCTCAACTAAACGCGTCGGCGCTTGGGCGGACGGCAGCCGTTGTGTGGAATCGGCGTAACGTCTTTGATGAGGGTAATCTCAAGCCCTGCCGTCTGCAACGCGCGGATAGCCGCTTCGCGTCCGCTGCCCGGCCCCTTAACATAAACCTCAACAAACTTCAGCCCATGTTCCATGGCCGATTTTGCAGCAGTTTCGCTGGCGGTTTGCGCAGCAAATGGGGTTGACTTGCGTGAACCGCGGAAGCCCATCTCGCCCGCACTTGCCCAAGAAAGCGCGTTACCCTGCGTGTCGGTAATAGTTACAATCGTGTTATTAAACGTGCTTTGGATGTGTGCCGCACCTCGTTCAATATTTTTGCGTTCACGACGGCGGCGTGTGCCAGCCGTCTTTTTTGCGCTTGCCTTAACTGCCATAACGCGCCTCCTCACTTCTTCTTATTTGCAATGGTCTTTTTGGGACCCTTGCGGGTACGTGCGTTTGTCTTACTACGTTGACCACGCACAGGTAGGCCTTTTCGGTGACGCAGTCCACGATAGCTGCCGATTTCAATCAATCGCTTGACGTCAAACGCAGTCTCGCGCCGCAGATCGCCTTCCACCCGCAGTTCTTTGTCAATGTACTCGCGCAATCTGCTGACCTCATCCTCGGAGAGATCTTTGACGCGGGTATCGGGATTAATCCCAGTTGCTGACAGAACATCCTTCGATGTCTTAAGTCCTATGCCAAAGATATAGGTCAAGCCAATCTCAACCCGCTTGTCCCTCGGCAAATCAACACCAGAGATACGTGCCATATTCCGTTACACCTCCGTAATCAACCTTGACGTTGTTTGTGCTTGGGGTTTTCGCAGATGACCATGACTTTCCCCTTGCGCTTGATGATTTTGCATTTCTCGCAGATTTTTTTGACAGAAGGTCTGACTTTCATTTGCGAATCCTCCTTGCTTATTTGGAACGCCACGTAATGCGTCCGCGGCTTAGGTCGTAGGGCGAGAGTTCTACCGTGACTTTGTCACCTGGCAAAATGCGGATGTAGTTCATTCGCAGTTTGCCGGAGATATGCGCCAAAATCTGGTGTCCATTGCTTAGCTCAACCTGAAAAGTCGCGTTTGGCAGAGCTTCGAGCACGGTGCCTTCGATTTCAATCATATCCTGCTTGGACATTCAGCGCCTCCTTCGGTCGCTTGCGTGGGTTTGTGTTCTGTTTCCGCCAGCCGATTCAGTGCCTTGCGCAATGGATTGTTGAACCGCAACATTTCCTCTGAGAGCATGTGCTCCGTTGGCAGAATATGCCTTGGATTCTTGCGTTTAGCACGCTGTAAAGGTCGCTCCTTGCCGTCAATGACGAGCACGTGCGCCTCGGTGACATCCGTCACAACCAGCAGTCGGTCTTTGTCGCGCCCCGCAATGGATTTTACCACCATACCCCGCATGAAAACGGGTGCACTTATGGTAAGATCTGTTCTTCGGACACCGCCTAAAGCTTCCGCCAACTCAACTCAGTCCTCCTTCGTCAGGATGACCGGACCATTAACAGTAATTGCAATGGTGTGCTCAAAATGTGCAGAAAGCTCGCCATCCCGCGTAACAACAGTCCATTTATCCGGCATAAAGTTGATTTCTTTCTTGCCCAGATTGACCATAGGTTCAATGGCAAGAGTCATGCCCGATAATAAACGCGTACCACGACCGGGAGTGCCAAAATTGGGGACGCTTGGGTCTTCGTGAAGCTGTGCACCAACACCATGTCCGGTGAATTCCCGAACAAGCGAAAAGCCCCGCTCCTCACAGTACCGCTGAACTGCCGCGCCGATATCGCCGATTCTGCCGCCTGCTACCGCCGCGCGTATTCCCTCATAAAGGGCTTGTTGCGTGGTTTTGCTCAGCCGCTCTGCTTCCGGGGAGATTGACCCCGCCGCAAAAGTGGCAGCATTGTCACCGTTGAATCCATTCAGCCTTGCACCCAAGTCAATTTTGACTAGGTCACCCTGCCGAATTACGCGTTTTTTGTTAGGGATACCATGGATGACCTCATTATTTATGGAAATGCATGCGGCGGCAGGAAATCCGTTATAACCAAGGAACACAGGGGTTGCCCCTGCTTCGGCTATCACTTTTCGTGCGATCTTATCCAGTTCGCCCGTGGTGACGCCAGGTTCCACAGCCTCTCCCGCTATCCGGAGTGCCCTTGCCGAAATTCTACACGCCTCTTTCATCAGCGCAAGTTCCTTCGACGTTTTGAGCACTATCATGCAGGTCCTCCGAAATTGGAAGGGCTTAGTCTAAGAAGCCCCTATAGTGGCGCATCATCATCTGACTTTCCAGTTGCTTAACCGTTTCCAGTGCAACACCGACAACAATGATGACCGACGTGCCGCCCAAAGAGATGTTCATGCCACCGGTATATGGAGGATCCAAATGCGTAAGCACGAATGTGGTGATTTGAGAGAACAGAATTGGAAAAATCGCCACAACGCTAATCATCAGTGCACCTAACAGGGTGATCTTGCTGAGGATTTTGCGGATAAACGCCGCAGTCGGTTCACCGGGACGGATTCCAGGAATTGTCCCGGACTGCTTGCGGATGTTGTTGCTCATCTCGATCGGATTATACTGAATGGAAGCGTAGAAATACGCAAATCCAATAATCAACACAAAGTAGATGATTGCATATGCCCAGTGTGTCTGGTTGAATACGCCGAAGAATTTCTCCCAGCCAGTGCCCTCAATCCTGCTGCTGAAGAACATCTGTATCGTCGGCGGCAAACTGAGAATTGAACTGGCAAAGATGATTGGCATAACGCCGCCCATATTTACCTTGATTGGGATGTGCGTACTCTGTCCGCCATACATTTTGCGTCCAACGACGCGTTTCGCGTACTGAACAGGTATTCGCCGTTCGGAATTGTCCATCAGGACGATATACGCAATCATTAGCAGGAATAGCAACGCGGCGAAAGGTGACAGGAACCAGTACGGACCGCCGTTTGCCAAGTAACCGTTGGTCGTACTGAAAAGCTGCGTTATCATGGTGGGTATGCGTGCGACGATACCGGCAAAAAGGATAAGCGAAACGCCGTTGCCAACGCCTTTATCATTGATTTGTTCACCCAGCCACATAATAAGCGCCGTACCTGCAGTAAAGCAAAGGATAATTACAGCCGCTTGAAAAACTGCCCAGCCGCCTGCGAAAGCATTGCCATTCACGTCAGTGGCTAGGTAATCCTTGCTGCGTACGTAGAAATAATACGCAGTACTTTGCAGCAAACCAAGCCCAATCGTAACATAACGGGTGATTGATGCAATCTTTTTGCGCCCTTCCTCACCCTCTTTTTGCAGACGCTCAAGGGCGGGAATCGCCACTGTAAGCAACTGCATGATGATGGAACTGTTGATATACGGCGTAATACCCATCGCGAATATAGTGCCATAGTTAAACGCATCGCCCGTCATCATCGAAAGATAGCCAAGGAAAGTGTTCTGCTGCGCGTCGGTCAAAAGACCAGTGCCAACAGCGGCGCCAAAAACACTGCTGTCCAAGAAAGGCACCGGTATTGCCGAACCTATGCGGAAAATCAGCAGAATCAGCGCGGTAAAGAGAATCTTTTTGCGCAGATCCGCGATTTTGAACGCGTTTACAATGGTTTGAAGCACGTCAGATCACCTCAGCCTTTCCACCCGCAGCTTCGATCTTCTCTTTGGCGGAGGCGGAGAATGCCTTGGCTTGTACGGTAAGCTTTTTGGTGATGGTTCCTTCTCCAAGCACCTTTACACCGCCAAGCTCCTTACGGACAATACGCTTTGCCAGCAGGTTTTCCGTTGTAACAACCACACCGTTCTCGTATACGTTTTCAAGCGCCGCGAGATTAACTATGGCATATTCAGTGCGGAAGATGTTGTTAAAGCCCCGCTTTGGTACACGACGCTGCAACGGCATTTGTCCGCCTTCAAAACCGGGACGCATACCGCGTCCAGCACGGGCCTTTTGTCCTTTGTGTCCTTTACCGGCGGTCTTGCCCTGACCACTGCCCGCACCGCGACCAATGCGCTTGCGCTCTTTAGTAGAGCCAGGAGCGGGAGAAAGTTCATGGAGATTCATGTGTTTTCTCCTTCCACTTTAAGAAGGTGTGCGAGGATTCGAATTTTGCCCCGCGTAGCGGCGTTGTCAGGCTGCTCTTTCGAGTCGCCGATTCTCCGCAGACCCAATGCCGCAGCTGTTGCCAACTGCTTTTGAGTACTGCCAATCGTACTCTTTACGAGTGTGAGTTTCAGAGTTGCCATAGCGTCCTCCTCAACCTAAGATATCTGCGGAGGTCTTGCCGCGAATTGCAGCGACTTCCTCCGCTCCGCGCAATTGCAGCAAACCTTGCATTGTTGCGCGAACGACATTACATGCACTATTGGAACGCAGCGATTTGGAACGAATGTCCTTAATCCCCACAGCCTCAACCACTGCGCGCACTGCGCCACCGGCGATAACACCGGTACCTGGTGCGGCAGGCTTGAGTACCACAAGACCCGCGCCAAACTTACCCAGTATCTCATGCGGAATCGTGGTCCCTTTGAGTGAAATTTTCGTCAAGTTCTTCTTTGCATCCTCAATACCTTTACGGATAGCGTCCGGTACTTCTCCGGATTTACCAAGACCGAAGCCTACGGTCCCTTTGCCGTCGCCTACAACCACCAGAGCGGAAAATTTGAAGATGCGTCCGCCCTTCACCGTTTTGCTGACACGGTTAATGGCAACCACACGCTCAATGTATTCACTCTGCGGCTGCTCAAAACGTTGATCCCTAGCCAAAGCTTTTTCCTCTCTTTCGGTTAGAATTGCAACCCGCCCTCGCGAGCGCCTTCGGCAAGTTCCTGCACACGACCATGATAAACATAGCCACCGCGGTCAAACACGACCTCGGAAATTCCCTTAGCCTTTGCGCGCTCCGCTAACTTTTTGCCGACATCGCGTGCAGCCGCTTTGTTACCACCATAGCCTGCATTATCTTCCTTTGTGGAAGCGGAAGCAAGGGTTACGCCTGCAACATCGTCAATAAGCTGGACATAGATGTTCTTCAAAGAGCGAAACACGTTCAGGCGCGGAGTCGTTGCCGTCCCCTTAACCTTGGCGCGAACCCTCAGGTGGCGCTTTTGCCGCGCCCTGTTTTTATCCTGCCGGATAACCATGGTTTCACTCCTTCTTATTTACCTTTGCCGGCTTTGCCTTCCTTACGGCGGATGCGTTCGTCGGCATATTTAATTCCTTTGCCCTTGTAGGGTTCAGGCGGACGTTTCTCACGCACATGAGCAGCGAATTGGCCAACCTGCTGTTTATCCGCGCCTGAGATGACAACCTTATTCGGCGTGGGCACTTCAATAGAAATTCCCGGCACCTCGTCCACAAAAACCTGATGACTGTAACCGATGTTGAGGATCAGTTGCTTGCCTTGCTTTGCAGCACGATAGCCTACACCGTTAACCTCAAGTTCTTTCTTGAAGCCTGAACTCACTCCGATGACCATGTTCGCCAAAAGTGTGCGGGTCAAACCGTGTAGCGAGCGGTTAAGTTTGCTGTCATCAGGGCGAGTAACTAAAAGCTCCGCACCTTTCTGAGTTAGCTGCATATTCTTGTGAAACGTACGCACAAGAGTACCATTTTTGCCCTTAACAGTCACAGTTGCACCGTCGAATGCGACTGTAACGCCTGCCGGGACTGGAATTGGCTTCCTTCCGATTCGTGACATGCTCTCCCCTCCTCACCAAATGTACGCAAGGACTTCGCCGCCGACATTGTGTTTGCGTGCGTCCTTGTCGGTCATAAGACCTTGGCTGGTGGAAAGGACCACAATCCCCAAACCACGCATTACCTTAGGCATATTCTCACAACCTGCGTAAATGCGCAGACCAGGCTTGCTAATACGACGCAGTCCCGTAATGGTGCGGGATTTGTTCTCGCCATATTTGAGCGTGATGGTGATGATGCCTTGCTTGCCGTCGTCTTCAACACGGAAGTGCTTGATGTAGCCTTCGTTTTGCAGAATCTGGGCAATCTGCTTTTTAATGTTAGAGGCGGGAATTTTCACCACGTCGTGCTTTGCGGCGTTTGCATTGCGGATTCGCGTGAGCATATCGCCGATAGCATCAGTAACTTGCATTGTTCTGCCCCTCCTTTACCAGCTTGCCTTACGGACACCGGGAATTTGCCCGGCATGCGCCAGCTCACGAAAGCAAATGCGGCATACACCGTACTTGCGGAGATAAGCGTGAGGGCGTCCGCAGATTTTGCAGCGGTTGTATTCTCGGGAGGAATACTTGGCAGGACGCTGCTGTTTGATTTTCATGGAAGTCTTTGCCATTGTGTCCTCCTTACTGTTGGCTGAACGGCGCACCGAAAAGGGTGAGCAGTTCGCGGGCCTCTTCGTCAGTTTTCGCCGTTGTGACGAAGCAGATATCCATACCCCGTATTTTGTCAATTTTATCGTAGTCAACCTCCGGGAAAATGAGCTGTTCTTTTATACCCATAGAGTAGTTGCCGCGCCCATCAAAGCTGTTTGGATTAATCCCACGGAAATCGCGTACACGTGGCAGTGCCAAATTGAACAGGCGATCAAGGAATTCATACATGCGCTCACCACGCAGTGTAACCTTAGCGCCGATATTCATGCCCTCACGCAGTTTAAAGTTTGCAACACTCTTTTTGGCTTTACAGACAACAGGTTTTTGCCCAGTAATCTGCGTCAAATCAGAGAGCACCGCGTCAAGAATTTTTGCGTTGTCACGTGCCTCGCCGCAGCCAACGTTGATGATGATTTTCTCCAGCCGCGGAATCTGCATAACGCTGCTGTAGGCAAACTTTTTCATCATTGCAGGCGCAACTTGCTCGGAATACAGAGTTTTTAGCCTGGCCATTATGCGCCCTCCTTATGAAATTTCTGCGCCGCACTTTTTGCAGACACGCACTTTTTTGCCCTTGCTGTTGATGGTGTGCCCTGTGCGAACAGCTTCGCCGCACTTAGGGCAAACGAGTTGAACCTTGCAGGCGTAAAGCGCACCCTCTGCCTTGAGGATTCCGCCCGGCTCCCCTTGCCGCTTTGGTTTGACATGCTTGGTGATGATGTTTATGCCCTCAACAATTACCTTGCCCTCAGCGGGACTGACTGCCATAACCTTACCGCGCTTGCTGCGATACTTACCGTTGATGACCTGTACGGTATCGCCGGACTTAACATGCAATTTACTCATGCCGGTTCCTCCTTACAGCACTTCCGGCGCAAGTGAGAGAATTTTCAAATACTCTTTCTCGCGCAACTCACGGGCTACCGGTCCAAATATACGGGTGCCCTTGGGATTTTTGTCATCTTTAATAATGACTGCGGCGTTTTCATCAAAGCGGATATAGGTACCATCGTTGCGACGCACACCAAATGCGGAGCGCACAACAACTGCTTTGATAACTTCGCCTTTTTTCACCACGCCGCCGGGCGTTGCCTTTTTAACGGACGCAACGATTACATCGCCGATGCCGGCATAGCGCCGACGCGTGCCGCCCAGAACACGAATGCACATAATTTCCTTCGCGCCTGTGTTGTCGGCAACCTTTAGCAGTGTTTGCTGTTGGATCATTGCTGCCGGCCTCCTTACTTAGCCTTCTCAATGATGGTAACCACACGCCAACGTTTATCCTTAGAAATTGGGCGGGTTTCCATAATCTCAACACGGTCACCGACTCCACAGGTGTTCTCAGCGTCGTGCGCTTTAAACTTAACGGTGCGGTTAACGATTTTCTTATATAGTGGGTGACGGACTTTGTCCTTCACGGCAACTACAACGGTTTTCTCCATCTTGTCGCTTACTACTGTACCGACGCGAGTTTTGCGTAGGTTCCTTTGTTCTGCCATCGTCCTGTCCCTCCTGTTCAGACTTCTGCGCCGTGGAGCGCTTTATCGCGCTGAACGGTCATGACGCGGGCAATGTCTTTCTTCACCGCGCTTATGCGCATGGGATTCTCAAGTTGATTGATCGCCGCCTGAAAGCGGAGTTTGAAAAGCTCGTCTTTAAGTTCTGCCAGTTTGCCACCCAACTCGGCATCAGAGAACTTACGCAGTTCTTCAGCTTTCATTGCGCGCCCTCCTGTTCCTCTTTCGTGACAAACTTGCACTTGATCGGCAGTTTATTTGCCGCCAAGCGCATTGCTTCGCGTGCAAGTTCTTTGTCAACCCCGGCAATTTCGAACATTACGCGCCCGGGTTTGACCACAGCTACCCAATATTCCGGAGAACCTTTACCGGAACCCATTCGGGTTTCAGCGGGCTTCTCTGTAATTGGCTTGTCAGGAAAAATTTTAATCCAAACCTGCCCACCGCGCTTAATACAGCGCGTCATTGCAATACGGGCGGCCTCAATCTGATTAGCTGTAATCCACGCAGGTTCAAGCGCAACCAATCCGCATTCGCCGTAATTGACCTTATTTCCTCGCAGTGCCTTGCCAGTGAGGCGTCCACGCTGCTGCTTGCGGTGTTTGACGCGTTTTGGCATCAACATTATTGGGCACCTCCTTGCCTGGGAACTCTGTTGCCGCTTGAACGATCTCCGCGCGGTGCGCCCGTACGGCGGTCGCCACCCGTACGGCGGTCGCCACCTGGACGGCGGTCACCTGACGCACGCCTATCGTCACGAGAACGGCGATCGCGGTTATCACGGCGGCGGGGTTCGTCATATGTGCGCGGTGCAAGCGCATTCTTTGCATTGAGTACCTCGCCCCTATAAATCCACACCTTCACGCCAATAACGCCGTATGTGGTGCGAGCCTCTGCAAAGCCGTAGTCAATATCAGCACGCAAAGTTTGCAGAGGGATTGTTCCCTCGTGATAATGCTCAGTGCGAGCGATTTCCGCACCGCCCAGACGTCCGCTTACCTGCGTTTTAATGCCCTTAGCGCCTAACTTCATCGTGCGGGCAATTGCCTGTTTAAGTGCGCGGCGGAAGCTGACGCGACGCTCCAGCGCCCCTGCAACCGACTGCGCAACCAATGTCGCGTTCAGATCCGGCGAACGGATTTCAACAATGTTAAGGTTGACTTCCTTGCCGCCAAGACGCTTTTTGCAGATTGCTTTAAGTTTTTCAATGTCCGCACCCTGCCGTCCAATAACAAGACCGGGTTTTGCGCAGTGAATTGTGATATTTACACGCTGCGTTGTGCGTTCAATTTCAATTTTCGGTACACCAGCGGGCTTGAGCAACTTCAAAAGATACTCGCGCAGATGATAGTCCTCCACCAGGAGGGAGCCGAAATCCTTGTTTGCAGCGTACCAGCGAGATTCCCAGTTTTGGATGACGCCAATGCGTAGGCCTGTGGGGTTGATTTTCTGACCCATATTTTCCTCCTTTCAGATTATTCGTCGCTGTCTGCGACGCTAAGATAAATGTGGCTGGTCTTTTTAAGCAAGCGATCCGAACGCCCACGGGCACGAGGCTGAATACGCTTAAGTGTGGGACCTTGCCCAACTGCCACCGCAGAAACATAAAGTCCTTCGGTATCCATGTTGTGGTTAACCTCCGCATTCGCGATTGCGGACTTAAGTACCTTTAGTACCGGCTCAGCCGCTGCATTCGGCGTAAACTTAAGAATTGCCAACGCTTTCTCTGCCGGCTGATTCCGAATGAGGTTGAGCACAATCTTAACCTTGCGCGGACTCATACGGATGTAGGTTGCGCTAGCTTTAGCGGTTGCCATCGTCACGCACTCCTTTCTTAGCGACCTTTTGTGGTCTTGGAACCCGCGTGACCGCGGAACGTCCGTGTGGGGGCGAATTCGCCCAGTTTATGTCCGACCATGTCCTCAGTAACATAAACAGGGACATGCTTCCTGCCGTCATGCACCGCAAATGTGTGCCCAACAAAATCCGGAAAGATTGTGGATGCGCGACTCCAAGTCTTGAGCACCTGTTTCCGACCGCTTTTGTTCATATTCTGTACACGTTCAAACAGCTTTGCCTGTACAAATGGTCCTTTTTTGAGACTTCGACTCATTTTGTGTGCTCCTTTCCCGGTTATTTGGTGTTGCGGCGGCGAATAATGAGCTTATCCGATGCCTTTTTCTTAGAGCGCGTCTTGTACCCAAGCGCGGGTTTGCCCCAAGGCGTAACAGGTCCGGAGCGGCCAATTGGGCTTTTGCCTTCACCACCGCCATGCGGGTGATCGCATGGGTTCATGACGGAACCGCGCACCTGCGGACGCCAACCCATGTTGCGTTTACGTCCTGCCTTGCCAAGCTTCACATTTTCGTGGTCAATATTGCCTAGCTGTCCAATAGTAGCATAACATTTAATCGGCACATTGCGAAGTTCACCGGATGGCAGACGGACGAGCGCATACACACCTTCTTTTGCCATGAGCTGAGCGCTCACACCGGCAGCACGCGAAAACTGGCCGCCGCGACCGGGATAAAGCTCAACATTGTGAATAAATGTACCCGTGGGGATTTTCTGGAGAGGAAGAGCATTGCCGGACTTAATGTCCGCGCCCTCACCGCTAACAACTGTGTCTCCAGCCTCCAGCCCCTGCGGTGCTAAGATGTAGCGCTTCTCGCCATCCGCATACTCAAGCAGGGCAATATGCGCGGAGCGATTGGGGTCATACTCAAGAGTTTTGACAGTTGCAGGGATATCGGCCTTGTCCCGCTTAAAGTCGATGATACGATACTTACGCCGGTTGCCACCGCCACGATGCCGCACCGTAATGCGTCCATAGCTATTGCGCCCGCTGTTCTTCTTAAGAGGTTCAAGCAAGCTTTTTTCCGGGGCCACCTTACTCAAGTTCGAATAGTCCGTAACGGACATATTGCGCCGAGCGTTTGTGGTCGGTTTATAAAAACGAATCGCCATTCAACTCTACCCTCCTTACACCATGCCTTCGAAGAACTCAATCGTACCCGAGCCTTCGGTAAGCGTAACAATTGCCTTCTTCCATGAGGGCTTGTAGCCCTGATACTTGCCGTAGCGGCGCAGCTTGCCACGCACGCGCGTGGTGTTAATCTTTGCGACTTCAACGTTGAAAAGTTTTTCAACTGCTTTTGCAATTTCGATCTTATTCGCATCCTTGGCCACAACAAAGGTGTACTTTTTGAGCGCAAGCGCGTCCATGGAAGCTTCACTGATTATGGGACGCAAAATCACGTCCTGAGCAAACGTGCTCATGCGTACACCTCCTCAAGTTTTTCCACAGCGGACTTAACGATGACAAGTGTATCTGCGTTAAGGATATCATAGACATTCACGCCAAGAACCCTATCAACGTTCACGCCAGGTATATTGCGGGAGGAGCGATAGATGATGTCATCATCCTCAGTAAGCACAAAAAGTACTTTTTTACCCGCATTGATTGCCCCTAAGACTTTAACAACTTCTTTGGTTTTGATTTCCTCAAGTTGCAGGGAATCTAACACAACGAGACTATCGGAAGCAATTTTACTGGAAAGTGCGCTGCGAATCGCCAGACGGCGCACCTTACGGTTAACATCCAGCTTATATTTGCGCGGCTTAGGTCCGTGGGCAATGCCTCCGTGCCTCCACTGCGGAGAGCGCGTACTCCCCTGACGTGCGCGCCCGGTGCCCTTTTGACGCCACGGTTTTCTGCCGCCGCCGTTGACTTCCGCACGTGTGAGTGTTGATTGTGTACCCTGTCGGCGATTTGCCAAGTATGCAACAACGCACAGATGCATGGCAGGGACGCTTGGCTCAATGCCGAAAACAGCGTCGCTCAGAGCGATCTCACCGACTTCCTTGCCCACCTGATTAAGGACTTTTACGCTAGGCATTATTTCGTGCCTCCTTTTTTAACCGCCGTACGGATCAGCACAATACCGCCCCTTGGTCCGGGCACCGCGCCTTTAACAGCGATAAGGTTATGTTCCGCGTCAACCTTAACGACCGTAAGGTTTTGTATCGTGACACGCTCATGCCCCAAATGTCCGGCGAGCTTTTTTCCTTTAAATACGCGCGACGGATCGGAGCATGCGCTCAGAGAACCGGCGTGACGCGCAACAGGTCCCGTACCATGGGATTCCTTAAGGCGTGAAAAGTTCCAGCGTTTAATTGCGCCGGCAGTTCCCTTACCCTTGCTTGTACCAATCACGTCAACATAATCGCCCCGAACGAAAACATCCGCTTTAATCGGTTCGCCATCCTCGGGCAGCCAATCCGCACCGCCATTTAAGCGAAACTCGCGTAGCGTCTTTACAGGCGCAACGTTCGCTTTGCCGAAATGACCCTTCAGAGGTTTTGTCACGCGCGCGGGTTTTGCAAAGCCAAAGCCCAACTGAACCGCTTCGTAGCCATCCTGTTCATTTGTTTTAACTTGCACCACAGGACAAGGACCCGCTTCAATAACCGTGACAGGAATCACCTTGCCGCCCTGATCAAAAATCTGCGTCATACCGATTTTCATGCCGATAATGCCTTTTGCCATTCGGATTTCCTCCTTGCTTATTGGTTGAGCGTGCGCCCAACATGAGCTTTATGCCCTCCCGGGCACAGTTTTACAGTTTAATCTCAATCTCCACACCGGCAGGCAATTGGAGGTTAGTCAGCGCTTCAACAGTTTTTGATGTTGGCGCAATCACGTCAATAAGACGTTTGTGCGTGCGCTGTTCAAACTGCTCACGGCTATCTTTATACTTGTGCACCGCGCGCAGGACTGTAACAATTTCTTTCTCCGTCGGCAACGGAATCGGACCCGCTATTTGCGCGTTGCCGCGTTTTGCCGCCTCAACGATTTGCTCCGCCGCTTTGTCAACCAGATTGTGATCATAGCCTTTCAGGCGGATTCGGACTTTGCTCGCCATTGGTTTGCCTCCTAAGATGTGGGCGGGGCGTTTTTTTCGCAACCGACCCGGGCGTTTTACTTTTTCTCTGTAAAAAATACCGAGAATTCCCCCGGTTGCGTTCGCAGGACCTTCAGGACCTTCCGCCGCGCGTTTAGCGCTGACCTCAGGACGCTCACAGTCTATTCGCCCGGTTTATGAATCGGACCTTGCTCGGCGTGAGTTCCCCGCATACCGGACTGCGAACCCGGTGCGGCCATCTCCCGCGTCAACGCCTACGATGTGCTGCAGCTTTTGCACAGCAACTATATTATTATACTGCAAGCGCATTGCCTTGTCAAGCCCCGCAGCACACAAATTTGCAGAAAAATGCGTTTCGTGACATATTTACACGCGCATTGCCTTCGGCCGAACCTGCGCCAGCAGTATTCCCACAAAAATCAGCGCGCAGCCTATATATCCCGTTGGCGCAAGGAATTCCCGCAAAATAAGCATCTCGCCCAGTGCGGAAAACAGCGTTTCTGTTGAGAAAATCACCGAAGCACGCGCAGGCTCAATGTGACGTTGGGAAACCACCTGTAAGGTGTAAGCAACACCTACGCTGAGCAATCCGCAATAGAAGATCGGCATTGCCCCGCCGGCTAGACCCGCCGGCGTAATGTCCTCGGTAGATGCCGCAATGACAAGACTCTCAAGCGCGCAAACCCAAAACTGCGTCATTGAAAAGCGAAGCGGGCGCACCCGTGCCGCAAAGCCGTCAATAACCAAAATATGTGCCGCCCAAAATACCGCGCCAATCAGCAGTACAATGTCACCCTTTAGGGATTCCACACCATTTTCGCCTATGCTCAGCGCATAAAGCCCGCCCAGCGCAAACACCGCGCCAATCCAAGTGAACTTGGTCGTTTTGCGTTTGAGGAAAATTCCCGCCAGCGGTACAAAAATCATGTACAGCCCGGTAATAAACCCTGAACGCGCAGCAGACTGCGTCCAGTCGATTCCCAACTGCTGTAAATTTGAGGCGAAGCACAGCACTGTGCCGCCAATCACTCCCGCTATAAGTGTTCGGCGGCGTTCAGTCTTGCCGCTCTTCCCCTTTTCAAAAAGCAACGCCACCGGAATCAGCGCAAGCGCTCCCAACACAAAGCGTATACCATTGAACGTAAAAGGCCCCATCGTTTTTGTACCCTCACGCTGAGCGACAAAGGCAAAGCCCCATATCAGCGCTGTAATGAACAGGCACACTGTGGCGGCAAATTGATTATGCTTGATCAACTGCTTTTCGGGCATCAGATGTCCTTTCATTCTCGGCTTATTTATAAAACACAAACTTGCCAACGATCGGCAAGCGTTCATTGCGCCCCTTTGCAGCGTTGACCATACCTTTAACTGTGAGCACAAATAAGGTAAGCTCCGCCGCCAATAAGATGGTAAACAACACAAGTGAGAAAATGACCGGGAAGGTAAACGCATCCCAGCCCATGTGAAAGCCGCCATTGAATGAAATGCCGGTAAGCCGGCCTATGAGTTTCCCCAGCAGTCCGCCGCCCACACCAACAATTAAAAGTACTGCAATCGAGGCGAATCGCAGCGCAATGCCCTGTCCCACATGAAAGCGCACACTTTTGTTGTGTTTTTCCGGTGAAGCAAACATGCCCACCAGCCAAAAAAAGCTCATGTAAGCCAGAATGCTGTAAAGCTTTTCGTTGCGGCTGAGCGGCGCGGCGCTCTCCTCCGGCGCTGTTAAAGCCTGCCCTTGCAGCTGCAGTTCAGCCATGTTTTTGTCTCCTTTGGTTATTTATAGAATGCAAAACGCCCCATGCGGAAAAGCTTCTTCTCCTCTCCCCTCACGGCGTTTGCAATACCAGTAATTTGTCCGGACTAATGAAAGCACACTCAATACAATCAGCAAAATGTAAACTGCGCCGGTTGCCAGCATAAAACCGGAAAATGCCGGGTCGATTTCCCCGTAGCTTCCTGATGCGCTAAAACCAATCGCAGAGCTAACATAAAACACGGAAATCACAACCGGACGCACAAGGGAGACGACATACTTAATCCACCCTCACGTTACATGGAACCATACCTTCGGGTCGTTTTCTTCCGGCGAGGCAAACATGCCAATCGGGCAAAAAGAAAGTGCGCCGTAAAGCTTGCCATCTGTTCTGTATTGCGGCACATATTGATACTGTGGCGCAGGCTGTTGCCGTGCTTGCTGTCCGCAAGGGCACACCTGACCGGGGGGTAACGGGCTGTACAAAATGAGTGCAATACATAAAAATGCCCTCTCCAAATTACAATTATACCAAAGTATAACGGATTTTGCGTTGTTTGTAAAGGTCTTTTCTACAGGGCCGACTTAATCGCTCTGTCAATCGTACGCTGGGATTCCTTCTCTGCCGCAACAGCACGTTTGTCGTGCAGCTTTTTGCCCTTGCATATCCCTATTTCCAACTTCGCTTTACCCTTAACGAAATAGAGCTTCAGCGGAATCAGCGTCAACCCTTGGCGTTTTATCTCCAGTGCAAGGCGGCGAATTTCACGCTTGTGCAGCAACAGCCTGCGTGGGCGCATCGGATCCGTGTTAAAGCGGTTGCCCTGCTCGTATGGGCTAATGTGCATCGCCTTGACATAAATCTCACGGTCAACGGAGCACCACGAATCCTTCAGATTGGCCCGCCCCTGCCGCAGGCTTTTCACCTCGGTACCGCACAGTTCGATCCCGCACTCAATGGTTTCGAGCACGAAAAATTCGTGATGCGCTTTACGGTTCTGAATAAGCGGTGTATGTTGCGGCATGTTTCACTCCGTTCAGGTTATCTATTCTTTCATAGTATATCAGAATTACAGTAATTGTTCAATATTGCGCAAGATATTCACAAATCATATCATAAACTATACTTGCCAGCCACGTCATGCGGCCGTTTGCTTTTCCTGCGCAAATCCTGTATAATAAAATCCAATTTTTGCAATCAATGGAGAGAAAATGTACCGTGTACTCTACCGTCAATACAGACCACAAACCTTTGCCGAGGTTGCAGGTCAGCGGCATGTAACAAGCGCGCTCAGTGCGGAGCTGACCGGTAGTCGGCTTGCGCACGCATACCTGTTCACCGGAAGCCGCGGCACAGGCAAAACCACCTGCGCCAAAATCCTTTCCCGGGCTGTTAACTGCGAGAATCCTGCACCAAACGGCGACCCTTGCAACGAATGTGAAATTTGCCGCGGTATCCTTGAGGGCACCGTTCTCGACGTAGCGGAAATTGACGCGGCAAGTAATAACAGTGTAGATAATATCCGCGAACTAAAAGAAGAAGCGGACTTCCCGCCCGTGCGCGCAAAGTACCGCGTTTACATCATCGACGAAGTGCATATGCTCTCTATCGGCGCGTTTAACGCCCTGCTCAAGGTACTTGAGGAGCCGCCGGAGCACGTCATTTTCATTCTTGCGACGACCGAAGTGCACAAAATTCCCGCAACAATTCTCTCCCGCTGCCAGCGCTTTGACTTCCGGCGCATTTTGCCGGAGGAGATCGCTACGCGTCTCGCGGAAGTAGCCCGGTCCGAGGGCGTGAGCCTGACGCCCGAAGCAGCCTTACTGATCGCGCGTATCGCCGACGGCGCGCTGCGTGACGCCCTATCCCTTCTCGACGGCGCGATTTCGGTTTCGCCGGAAGTAACGGAAGCTGTGGTCAGCCGTGCGGCCGGCGTAGCCGACAGATCATATTTGTTCCAGCTTGCCGATATTGTTGCCGCAAACGACACCGCGGCAGCATTGCGCTTACTGCATACACTCTACAGCGGCGCGTGCGACATGGAACGCCTGTGCTCAGAACTGCTGTTCCACTTCCGCAACCTCATGCTGACTGGCACACTGCCAAACGCCCGCGACTTGGTCGTCTGCACGGACGCGGAATATGACGAAATCAAAAGGCAAGGCGCGCTATTTAACCTGCCCGAAGCAATCCGGGCAATCCGCGTACTGGAGCGAGCGCTTGGCAGCATGAAATTTGACAGCGGCAAACGTCTGCTCATGGAGCTTGCACTGGTAAAGCTTTGTTCAGCCGATGAAGAGGCCACACCCGCATCCAAACGGATTGCGCCTGCCGCAACGTCCAATCCACCCGCACCGGCAACCGGCAATATAACCGCCCCCATAGCTTCGGCAGTGCCTATCGAAGCACCGCCGCAGCCTAAAAATACACCCACAGCACCCATATCTGATGAACCAAATGAGCCGAACGAAATTGCCCCACAACCTCAAACCGTCAAGGCTCCGACTGTCCCCGATACTTTTTGGGACAGCACCCTGCGCATCATTGCCGAGAAAAATCCCGCCCTCTCCCCCTTACTGCGCGACTCTGCGGCAGAAATCAACGGCGGGCAGTGCGTAATTCACTCGGCCCACCCGGCTCTGCCCATGCTGGCACAGACGGCAATCAATGCCGCAAGCCTGGAGTCCGCACTGGAAAGCGTTTGCGGGAAAGCGATAAAGTTTGTGATTAGCGCGGATGCGCAAGCCGCCCCCAACCCCAAAGCGGACGACGATGCCGACCCGCTGGACGGGCTGGAGGAAAGTTTGTTTGGCTGAGGGCAAAGTGCTTAGGTTAACCCGTTATAGAGCAATGGTTCCTTGCCCCATTCTTTGTTTATTACCTTACCGTTTTTAACTGTAAGCACAAAGCTTGATTGACCACTTACTCCGTCAACACAAACCAAATATTCTTGCTCACCTGCTTTGTCCTCAAGCAAAGTGGAAAAATAGCTTTGAAAATTATAAAATGGGGCTTCTGTTCTTGGCACCATATAGTATAACTTGCCATCTATTTCTTTGAATTTGGACGGCGAAATAAACCAACCTTCTCTGCTGTCTCTTACTCTTTCTATACAGTCTTTATCTATGTATTTCTCAGCTGCATTCACAATCTCAGAGTAATGTCCAAAGGTTCTCATGCGTACATATTCGTCGTTGCCAATCCATTTTTCGTCGGAATAGTCGCAATCTATATATGCTAACACCAACAACCGCTCCGCTTTTACTGCATTAATCAACCACCTTTGCATATCTTCCGGCACGCTGTTGACCGCCTTCGCGTCTGGCAAGGACTCAGCTTGCTTATGCAAGCCAAGCCAACGAAAATCAGCAAATTTTCCATTATTCACTGTGATGAAAAATACCTCTTTTACATCGCAGTCCTTGCCATATTCATCACCTGCGTATCCCGGTCTGTCATAAGGCACACCAACCACATACTGCCCGTTGCCCAGCATTTTGAGCCGCATTTGAGAATAGAGCAAGTGGTAATGAAAGAACTCATCGCCGTCGCTGACAATATTCCTTGCGTAAAAAACACCATCCTTTGTAACAAAGCTTTCAGGCGAATAATAATGCCGCAAGGCCACGTCCGTTTCAAACAGGTTCGTCGTCTCCGTTGAAAACCGTTTGAACAAATCAGCGCTCAAGTATTTATTCAGCTCGGTTTCAATGGCCTGCGCACTGCGGAATTTCCAGTTCACGTCAACCGGCCAGAGTGTCTTATTCCAGTCATCGTTATCAATAATATCGCCCTCACCTGCCGGCAAGCCCTCCCAAAGCAACCGTAAAACAAACTCCACGCCATCGCAGATAAATTCCTTGGTTGGCGGATTTTGCACGTCGGCGTCCAAACCGTCTGCATCATCTCTTCCGTTGAACAAGCCACGCCCACACAGCATGACCACACACAATAACAGCGCTATAAATAATTTAAATGCCTTCATATGGTTACCTTCCACAATTTGGAAGCACACTTGACCGCACGCCCGTTTTTTTCTGTTATTGCTCTTTCTTCTGCTGATGCCCCAACCGCGCCTCACGCTCAGCCATGCGCAGCGGCGGTTCGCCATCCTCGCCGTCGTCGGCCAAAGCCCGTGCCTTGCGCCGCTCGGCCAAGTCTGCCTCCACGCGCGCCTTTAGGCTGTCCGGATATTTGAGTACAAACAACGGGATCAACGACATCACAAGCCCAATCACGGGACCAAGCTTGTAGACCGGCCAAATCCACTTTTGGTAATGCGCGTTCTGCGGCAAAGACTTCTCTACGTTA
>JAIRYC010000095.1 GCA_031267965.1 Oscillospiraceae bacterium
CGACTGCCATGCGTGAGCAGCGTCAGCTTGAACCCGTTGTGCAAAAGTACCGCGAGTACTGCGCTGCGCTGGAGGGCATGAAAGAGGCGCGAGCTCTGGAGGAGGAATCTGCCGGTGACAAGGAAATGCGCGAGCTTGCCCGCACAGAGTATGAATCCTCTCAAGCGGATAGTATAAAGGCGCTGGAGGAACTGAAAATCCTCTTGCTGCCGCACGATCCCAATGACGACCGCAGCGTTATCATAGAAATACGCGGCGGTGCAGGCGGCGAGGAAGCGGCACTCTTTGCGGCGGCGCTGTTCAGAATGTACTCCATGTATGGAGAAACCAAGGGCTTTAAAGCAGAGATCCTCTCGTCAAACGAAACAGAACTTGGCGGATATAAGGAAATTAGCTTTTCGCTCAGCGGCGACGGAGCGTACTCGCGCTTTAAGTTTGAGTCCGGCGTGCATCGCGTACAGCGTGTACCGGAAACCGAGAGCCAAGGCCGTATTCACACCTCCACCGTCACTGTAGCGGTGCTGCCTGAGGCGGACGAAGTCGATGTGGATATCAACCCCGTCGACCTTGAGGTGGACACCTTCCGTGCCAGCGGTGCGGGCGGCCAGCATGTCAACAAAACGGATAGCGCAATACGCATTACGCATGTCCCGACGGGTACGGTGGTTGAGTGTGACGACGAGCGCAGTCAGCATAAAAACCGCGAAAAAGCCATGAAATTGCTGCGTACGAGGCTCTTGCAGGCGGAGCGCGAAAAGCAGGAAGCGGCGATTGCGGGTGAGCGTCGGTCGCAGGTCGGCACAGGCGACAGAAGCGAGCGTGTACGAACATACAACTATCCGCAGAACCGCCTGAGCGACCACCGCGTTGGGCTGACGCTTTACCGTCTGGAGGCTGTACTGAACGGCGATTTAGATGAAGTGATTGACGCGCTTATTACGGCGGACACGGCGGAAAAACTGAAGGGCAGCGAGTAAAATTATAATAATGTCCTATTTTTTCTATAGTTCCTTATTAGAAATACTCCTTTGAAAATTATGCTATAATATCCGTATAATCCAAACAGTTTGGCAATGCATATAAAGGAAACATTGCTTATGAAAAGCATGCTTAAATTCGTCAGAATACTGCTTACGATGGTACTAATTGCAGGCGCCGCGTCCATTTTGACTGCTTACACACCTAAAGCAGAGGAAGCCCCTGCGGATAACACCACCTCTGCTGAAGAAACTACCACAAAGCCCACCACCGCCAAAACAATCACAACCGAACCTACAACCGCGCCGTCAAGCACCGCCAAGCTTGAGCCGATCAATATTAACCTTAACCCGAAAACGGACGAGGAGCTTGTGCGCAGCGGCGGGGAATTTGTGTTGCGTTTGCTTTGGGATGGGTTGCCTGTTGACGAGAACGACAGCACAAATGATGAGTATGGTAACAAGCTTTATCCTCTTGCTTCGGAATGGAAGCTACAAAGCAAAAAGAAACTAGACGAAGCCTTTAGTAAATTGTTTTCAAAAAAATCACAAAAAGCATTGACAGATCAATACAGTTCTGAAAACTACTCTCCTATGAATGTTTTAGCTTATAAAGACCAAATTATTCCGCAGCAGCTTCTGCACAAGTTCCAGCTAACCGAAATAAACAGTAAGCTTTACCAATATTCGCAGTGGTATTCTCAACATGATTTTGCAAAACTTAAAGCCAAAAAAACTTCTACAGACAGTTGGCTAATTGCTGTTCCATTAAAAGATTTGGAAGATAAAGAAAAGCTTTCATCTTTGCAAGACTTGTTCCTACTAACTTTGCAGGATAATAAAATTGATTCTATTCGCTGGATAGGCAGACGTGCACTCAAAGATGAATTTCCAAGTACCAATGAGCTTACTGATCTTCTACCCGCCGATGAGCAAATTTATAACAAATTGCGTATTGCACTGACATGGAGATTTGCAACACACGCATTGCCAAGTGATTTTATCTATGAATTTCTTGATCCTAAAGACCCAAGATATAGATATACCAAGGTTGACCCTGTACTTGGCTTAAAATCAGTTGATGCCCTAAAGAAGAAATTAAACGACCACCTTGCGCCCAATATGTATCAATTTGACGAAACCCGCTACAAAACAATTAATAATGCGCTTTACAGAATCGATTCAGGTACAAGCTACGAGTGGCCCACTTGGACATGTGTGGCATTATGGTTTGTCAGCGAAAAAGACGGTGTTACAACATATCGTTTTGATTCAACAACAAGTTCATTTGGTGAGGATTTTGCCTCCTCAAACACGGTCACCTTCAAAGACGGCAAATTAACCTCTATGGAAGCAATAAAATAGATGCAAACTTTACGCCTAAGCAACATAAGTACTGATATTCGCCGCGCAGCGTCACTTTTGCGTGCAGGTGAAGTGGTTGCCATACCCACCGAAACCGTTTACGGCCTTGCCGCCAACGCCCTTGACGAAGTCGCTGTGGCTAAAATCTTCGCCGCAAAGGGCAGGCCTGCCGACAACCCACTGATTGTGCACGTACTCTCCCCGGAAGACGCTACTCCACTCATCCGACCCGGTGTGGTAGATAAACTGACTGCGCTAAGCGCTTTTATTCCCGGCCCACTGACGGTAATATTGCCAAAGGACAACAAAGTCCCCAGCATAGTTTCCGGCGGACTGGACACCATCGCCATACGCATACCGGCCCATTCGGTGGCGCGCGCGCTGTTGCATGAGACGGGTATTCCACTCGCCGCGCCATCCGCTAACCGCTCCGGCTCCCCAAGCCCAACTTGTATGCGGCATGTTCTGGATGACATGGACGGCCGCATAGCCGCAGTGCTTGACGGCGGTGAATGCGCAGTCGGCGTAGAGTCCACCGTGTTGAGCCTATGCGGCGAAGTACCGGAGCTTTTGCGCCCGGGCGCAGTGACGCTGGAACAGCTTCGCGAGGTGCTGGGCGAAGTCCATGTAGCCCAAGCTGTGCTCTCCCCATTGCGTGAGGGACAGGCTGTCACCTCGCCAGGCATGAAGTACAAGCATTACGCGCCCAAAACGCGGGTTGTTCTGCTGCGCGGCGGGAGCGAAGCTTTTGCGGCTTGGTGCAACACGCGAGATTGTATGGCGCTATGCTTTGCGGAGGATGCGCAATATCTGCGTGTACCGTGTTTTTGCTATGGCAGCAGCGGCGATTATGACTCCCAGGCGCGCCTGCTTTTCGACGGCTTGCGTACACTGGACGAATCAGGCTTTGCCCCGCTGATTGCCGCACACGCGCCGGACGTTATTGGGGTAGGGCTGGCAGTGTATAATCGACTGCTGAGAGCGGCAGGCTTTGAATTGGTGGAGCTGTAACACTAATTTCAGTAGTTCCTCTTGCAATCTCACCGCCAATCCTGTATAATAGTGGCTTAATAAGATTTGGAGGCAACACATGAATTTGTTTTTTGCACTTTCTACGTCTACAGAAGGCAGCCAGCAAAACCCTTGGACAATGGTACTAATCATGGGGGCTATGTTTGCCGTGATGTACTTTGTGATGATCCGTCCCCAGCGCAAGCGCCAAAAAGAAGAACAGGCAATGCGCGACAACATTGAGATCGGTGACGAAATCACTACAATCGGCGGGATCATGGGGCGTGTCGTGACCGTCAAGGAGGACTCTATCGTCATCGAAACCGGCGCGGACAGATCCAAGCTTAAGCTTGCCCGTTGGTGCGTGAGCGTAAATAATACTGCCAATGAGAAGCTCCAAGCGGAACGTGACGCAAAGGCGGCAGAGCAAGAAAAAGCGCGCGGCACAAAATCCGAAGGCAAGAAAAAGGGCAAAGACAAAAAAGACTGATATCTCTGCATTCATTTCCTTTGGGCGGACATATTAAGGTTCGCCCCTATGTTGTTTTTTAGAGGTGAAATCTTTCCATGAGCGCTGATTGGGAATCCCTCCGCAGTGAATGCGAAGCTTGCCGCGCTTGTCCATTGGGAGAAACACGCGGAAAGTTAGTTTTTGGCACTGGCGTCCGCGATGCGAAGGTGCTTTTTGTGGGCGAAGGTCCCGGTGCGCGCGAAGATGAGTTAGGCGAGCCGTTCGTTGGCCGTAGCGGTCAACTGCTAGACCAATATTTTGCGGCAATCGGATTGGATAGGCACACGAATATCTACATTGCCAACATGGTCAAATGCCGCCCGCCTCTGAACCGCGACCCCTCTCCCGCCGAGCAGGACGCATGTCTGCTGTGGTTGCGTGCGCAGGTCAAATTGTTGCGCCCAAAAGTGATTGTCTGTGTTGGCAGAATTGCAGCGCAGCGGCTTATCAGCAAAAGCTTTGCCGTCACACGTGAGCATGGGCAGTTTGTTCAGCGCGGCGAATTCTTGATGATGGGGACCTTTCACCCGGCGGCGTTGCTGCGGAATCCATCGCAAAAATCTGCCGCGCTGGAGGATTTTTTTGCGTTGCGCGATAAACTGGCGGAGCTTAAATAGCCAAGATCATTATTCCGAACACTATTGAAAACAATGATAACGCTTATATGCAGAAATACGACCATACCTCATTGAAATCAAACTACCTTAACAGGAGGCTCACCATGCAAAAGCGCGGCGCGGGCGCACGGATTGTTGCCATTATATTGGCTGTACTGATGGTGCTCAGCGTGGCAGCAGCTGTGTTTGGCGTCGTTTCCGGCAACGCCAGCGCAACGGGACTAACGTCCTCCGCCATACCTCACACCGGCATTGAGGAAACCTGGATTTTCTACGTGCTTGGCGGCGCTGTTTTTCTGGCGGCGGTGTGCATTATCTTGCCGCGTGTGATTAAAAAAAAGCCGCCGATAGAAGATGACGATGAATTTTAACAGCATACAATCCGCAAATAGTGACACAATTGCCGCCATTGCCACGCCTAACGCTGCAGGCGGTATTGGGATTGTACGTATATCCGGCGCAGACGCGCTGAATGTTGCGGCGCGTATTTTTGTTCCCAAAAGCAACGTTGACATCTTGCGGTCACCCGGATACTGCGTTTATTATGGCCACTTTCACAATGAGAACGGCGAAAAACTTGATGAGGTATTGTGCACAATTTTCCGCGCTCCCAAAAGTTACACAGGCGAGGATTGCGCCGAGATTTCATGCCACGGCGGACTGTACATTACGCGCCGTGTGCTGAGTGAGGCGCTTGCAGCGGGGGCAAAACTAGCTCGAGTTGGTGAATTCACCGAGCGCGCGTACCTGAATGGGCGCATTGCGCTAGAACAGGCGGAAGCGGTTGCCGTACTGATTGCCGCACATAACGAAAGCGCGCTCAAGGCGGCGAATACCGCGCTTGGCGGCGCTTTGGGAGAAAAAATTACGGCGCTGGCAAACCTAATCGCCATGTCCTCTGCGGATGTTGCCGCATGGGTGGACTACCCGGACGAGGATATCCCTGAGCCTGACAGCGCGGGTTTACTCACGCTATTGCAACCGGCACAGGCCGAGCTTGCGGCTCTGCTTAATCACTACGAGAACGGTCGTTTCCTGATGGAGGGTGCCGATGTCGTAATTTGCGGTAGGCCAAACACAGGTAAATCCACGCTCATGAACTTGCTTTGCGGAACTGAACACGCGATCGTCACAGATATCCCCGGTACAACACGCGATGTATTGGACGCGACGGTGCGCTTGGGTGAAATCCCACTGCGGCTGGCGGACACCGCCGGTTTGCGCGATAGCGACAGCATTGTGGAACAAATCGGCATTAAGCGCGCGCATGAGCGCATTGCCGGATCTGATTTGATCTTTGCAGTATTGGATTGCTCAAAGCCGCTGGCACACGATGACAAGGAGCTTCTAGAAACATGCGCAGGGCGCAAAGGCGTGATAATACTCAACAAGGCAGACTTACCACAAGTAATAATTGCTGACGAATTGGTACAATACGGCAAACCGATTGTGCGCCTTTGCGCTAAAACCGGCAATGGGCTTGACGAATTGCGCACAGTGGTGGAAGATTTGCTCGGTACCGCCGATTTTGACCCAAATGCCGCCGTGTTGATAAGCGAACGTCAGCGCAAATGCTGTGCTCAGGCGCAAGCAAATTTAGCGGAAGCAATCGCCGCGCTGCAAAATGGCGTTACTTTGGACGCAGCGCAAATCTTGCTTGACGATGCATTGAACGCACTTTTGGAGTTGCGCGGTCAAACTGCAACCGAGGCAGTGACCGCCGCAGTTTTTTCACAGTTTTGCGTGGGAAAATAGGCGTCAGTTTATTCAGTGCCAAAGCTGTAAACTGTGCGGGAACGGTATGGTCTTTCCGGCGCAAACACGCAGTCCGCAGCGCTTGCGCTGTTAGGTGTATCCGGCGGGAATTGAGTTTCCAGGCAGAAGCCACTATGCATTGCGAGCGCCCTGCCGCCCTTTCCGGGTTTGCCGCTGAGAAAATTCCCCGTGTAAAGTTGAAATCCGGGCATGTCTGTTGCCATTGTTAGCGTACGGTCGGATTTCGGGTCATTGATGCGAACCACGCCACCCTCATCTAGGCAAAAATGATGGTCGTATCCGCGGGCAATGTGCAGTTGTGCATCGCTCACATCAATATCACACCCGATTGCTTTTGGTGCGCGGAAGTCAAACGGAGTACCGTCAACCGAACAAAACACGCCATCCGGCAAAAGCCGCCAGTCAACAGGCTGATAAAACTTTGCATCCGCTTGCAAAATGTGGTCTAGGATATTCCCATTGCCGGAAAGATTCCAGTACGTGTGGTTCGTCAAATTCAGTACCGTAGATTTATCGGTTTCTGCAAAATAATCAATAGTGAGGGTGTTGCCATCAAAGGAATACCGCACCACCGCGCTGACGTTCCCCGGAAAGCCATAGCTTCCGTCCGGACTGGCATAGCTTAACGCAACAGTTTGCTCATCAACAAGCTCCGCATCCCAAAGCGTGTGTGAAAATTCGCCGCCACCGTGAAGGAACACCGCATTCGCATCAGCCGGGACAGCATAAAACTCGCCGCCCAGCCGGAATCCACCGCTAATTCGGTTGGCATAGCGCCCCACCGTCTGCCCTTGATAATCAGAGTGCAGCAGATGCCCCTCTAATGTATCAAAGCCTTGAACAACATCTGCCAAATCTCCGTTTTTGTCTGGCACAACCACAGTCTGCAGCGTGGCGCCATAGGTCAGCAGTTCGGCATAGCGACCGCCGGGCGCTTCAATCCTCCATAACTGTACAGGGCGGCCATCTGGCAAAACACCAAAATTTTCTTGGCGAATCATTACGCTTACACCTCGTTTGCCACAATCTGTGCCAGCGTTTGCGCCTTGCGTATACACACTAGCTTGCCGTCCGCCGTGTACAGCCACTCGGGCGCCTGCACATGCGAATTATAGTTGAACGGCGTCATAGCAGCACAATATGCCCCTGCCCCACCGATAACAAAGCTATCGCCAATCTGTGGCTGAGCCATGCGGCGCGTATTGATTTCGCCGCGCGGGTTGAGCGTTTGGCAGTCGCCGCTCTCGCAGCAACGGCCGGCAACTACAATTTCCGGCAGTATCTCGCCCTCCGGCAAGGCATAATCGGACGAACGCAGTTCACCTTGCCCGCTCACAACATAAAATGGGTGGCTCGAGCCATAAAGCAACGGACGGGCGTTCACTTCCATACCGCCGTCCAGAATGACAAAATCAAATCCGTCGCAGCCGGTGGACTTTGCATCCAGCACCTGCGTGACAATATACCCCGCATTTGCCATGATAAACGTTCCCGGCTCAATTTCCGCCGTGAGTTTACGCCCAGTCTTTTTATAAAACGCCGTGATTTGCTGTTTTGCGTACTCGCCAAGAGATTGGATGTCTGCCCTGACCTCGCCCGGAAGGCGCGCTTCCTTCAATCCGCCGCCAAAGCTGACGGTTTCCGCATCCGGGAAAAATTCGTTAATGAAGCCAAGCATGGTGTCGATGTTGTGCCGCCATATTTCCGGATCACCACCGGAGCCGATATGGTCGTGCACCTGTGTAAAGCGCAACCCCTTTTGGGCGGCATATGCCAGCGCGGCAGAGATATCTGACTTGTGCACACCAAAGCAGGAATACTTGTCACCCGTGTTGCGGCTGGCAGATTCACCACTGCCAACGCCTGGGTGCACGCGAATGCTTAGCGTAATGCCGTGCTTTGCGGCAAAATCACCAACCAGATATAACTGCCGCAGCGAACAAACATTATAACGCAGCCCCGAAAGCATAAGGTGCTCCAGGTTCTCGCGCTCCTCACCCTGCGGAACCTCCTGGCTG
Source organism: Oscillospiraceae bacterium (assembly GCA_031267965.1). Taxonomy (GTDB): domain Bacteria; phylum Bacillota; class Clostridia; order Oscillospirales; family Acutalibacteraceae; genus WRKY01. The sequence goes on from JAIRYC010000095.1 coordinate 8,276, forward strand.
CTCAGCTGGATTTTCTCCGGCAAAATACCCGCAAGAACAGCACGTCGCGCCTCGTTGAAGCTGGAGGCGTCAATATACAACCCTGCGCGGTCGATTGTGCGCAAAATGCGGCGGGTGGAGTTCGCCTTCATAGCGTAGCGCACATGCAGACCAAATGCGTTGGGCATGGCAAGTGCGGCAGCGCATTTCTCCAGAATTTGCGCCTCATCGTAGAGGTAAAAGGGCGTTTGTTCCATTTCGCGCGCTATGGCAATTGTTTGGGCCGTTATTTTTGAGAAGGTATTAAGGCTGGACATTGAAACTCCTTGCAACATTTTTTTTATTATAGCAGAAATAAGGGAAAAAGAAAAGCCCATATTACAGAAGAAAAAGCCGTCATAAAACTATGGCGGCCTTTGGTATTATACGCTCTTACTTCTTCCCACGCCCTTTTGGCTTTGGTACTTCCTCATCTGTGCTCTCAAGCGGCGGCCGCTCAGCAGCGGTTGCCTTGGGCGCACTTTGGATCTTTTCGGCAGCAAGGGCCTCACGGATTTGCGCCTCTATATCATCCGCCGACTCTTTGTTATCACGCAGATATGCCTTAGCATTCTCGCGTCCTTGCCAGCGCAACTCCCTATAAGAGAACCACGCACCGCCCTTTTGTATAATCCCGTACTTAACACCAAGGTCAATCAGCTCACCCTCACGAACGATCCCCTGCCCATACATCACATCAAACTCAGCAATATGGAACGGCGGCGCAACCTTATTTTTCACGATTTTTGCCTTTGTGTGTGAACCAATGAACTCACCCTTGCTGTCCTTCAGGCTTTCCACACGGCGCACGTCAATGCGCACAGAGGCATAAAACTTGAGCGCGTTACCACCCGTAGTGGTCTCGGGGTTGCCGTACATCACACCGATTTTCATGCGCAATTGATTGATGAATATGAGTATCGTATTCGATTTGCTGATGGCCCCAGCCAACTTGCGCAGTGCCTGACTCATCAAGCGGGCATGCAGACCCACGTGGCTGTCGCCCATATCGCCCTCAATCTCACTTTTGGGTACAAGTGCGGCAACGGAATCCACAACAATCACATCCAGGGCGCCGGAACGCGTAAGCGCCTCGGTGATTTCCAACGCCTGTTCACCATCGTCCGGCTGAGAAACCAGAAGGTTATCAATGTTTACACCAAGATTTCCGGCGTAGACTGGATCAAGCGCGTGCTCCGCATCAATGAACGCGCATTCACCGCCCATTTTCTGCGCCTCCGCAACGACGTGCAAAGCAAGCGTCGTTTTGCCGGACGACTCAGGACCATAAATCTCAATAATGCGCCCGCGCGGCAGACCGCCAATACCAATCGCGGCATCTAAGCCAATGGAGCCTGTGGGAATAGCCGCCACATTTAGCGCGCTGTTTTGCCCAAGACGCATTATGCTTCCCTTACCATACTGCTTTTCGATTTGCAAGAGTGCTGTTTCCAGTGCTTTTTGTCTATCTTCCGCCATGATACCCTCCGCTATTTTTCGTGGATATTTTCACCAAGCAGTATACCAGAAATTGTGGTAAAATGCAAGACGGCGAGAGTCAATCCCCCCGCCGCGCGTAAATTTATTTTTGTTTTGCCGACATCGGTTTGTATTCTTTTGGTGTTTTGAACAGCGAATCGCTTGGTGAAAAATTAAAGGTCGTAATTGTTGCCTTAGCAAAGCTCTTGCTGCTCTCGGTTTCCAGACCAATAACTGCCCCAAGTTTATTGTCATTTTTCTTTTGGAATATATAACGCTTTGTTTTGTCACCAAGCTTGTAGTGCTCAGCGATTGTGTCGCCCTCTATTGTTGTTTTAACATAGATGCCATATTCCGTAAAATCACTGCTGATACTGCCGAAAGTTGCCTTACCCTTCTCGTCAAGTTCTTCAGCCAAATCCAATTTAACCCCTGACATATTTACCAGCATATGCATTGTTTTTCCATCTGCGGTGTAATACGCTACAGAATTTTTCTCTCCCTTGACTTCAATTTTTGTATATTGCTTAATGCCGTCCGCAGCCATTGTCACGATTTGTAACTTTTTCTCGCCGCTTTCTTTGTTCGTGATTGCATTGCTGGCTTGCATATAAAACCGATTCGCCTTAATCGCCTTGTAAAAAGAGCAGCTTGGATACGTTGCAACCTGTGCGACCATCTGCGCTGGCTTTTCAGTCGGCTTTGTTGCCGCCGTGGACATAGGTGGCGCAGTTGTGATTGCGGACGGCTTTGTGGCAGTTGTTATATTATACGAATTAGTCGTGGTGGGGACTGCCCGCCCACTGCCTGTTGTCAGCGCAGCGGTTTTATTTATCGGTTCAGTGACAGTGCTTGCGTTGCTCTGTGACGGTTGGGCAGCAGAATCAGTTTGAGAAAGCTGATTATCAGACGCAGCAACGCTAGGGTTCGTGTTTATCCCGGGAGATGATTGTTTGGTAATACAGCCGGTGAGAGTCAATGAGAGCAGCATAATAGCCGCAAGAACGCATAACGTACGCCGTTTCATAGTTTTCTCCTTTGTTCGGAGGATTTCATCGGGCGCTGAGCGCTCAGCCGCCAAAAAGCTTCTGCAGCTGTTCAATTGTGCCGGAAACATAGCCAAACGGTACTTTGAAGTATTTTGACTCGGCTTTTTCCTTAAGTACGGTTATGCTCGCCAGCATGCTGTCGCCATTGGCAGAAATAGACTGGACAAGTGAAACATCACTACTGCCGGAAAGGAAATACACCTTATTGGTATTGCCGCTTTTTGATTTAAATGTTTCGACCTTGTACTTTTTGTTGCCGTAAGTTGCTTCCGAGGCGCCTTGGAAGGTACCCACATCCAAGAATGTGTCGTCAAATTCAGAGAGGTCAAAACCCATTACGCCGGAAGCCCCTGAGTTATCAATTTTTATTGCAAGGCCGGTATTTTTGCCAATATTAAAGATGTCGAAGCCGCTACCGCCACTCAAAAGGCTCGCCGGGAGCAGCATGGTCATTCCGGCTTTGTCCGTCAAAAGGGCGACGTTCTTTCCTTCAACAAACATCTTCAGATATTGTTTATCGCCGTCTGCGGCACGGACAAGTGACATTTCAACCTTTTGCTTTTTACCGTTTTGGTCCGTTGCGCTACCGGTGTAGGCAAGCTCCATGTAAAAATTACCGGACTTGAGGTATTTATAAAGATTAGACGCAGGATACAGCGTTGCCTTTGGCGCCTCAGTGGGCTTTGGCTTAGTGGTTGTAACATTGGACTGCTGCTGCGCCGTTGTTGTTGGCGCAGGAGTAACCTCAACAGGCGGCTCGGTGACGATATCGGTCGGCATGGTCACAGTGTTATCTACCGGATCACTTGGGTTGGTAACAATCGGCTTTGTTGAGAGGGTTTCACCCTCGCTCGTGGTTGGATTGTCGTGGCCCGGCGAGGTTACACAAGCCGCAAGCCCCAATGCCAGCGCCAGCACCAAAAACAGGCCGGTAATTTTTTTCATGATAGAAACTCCTTGCAAAATTAAGTAAGAGCTAAAAACTCTCTAGAATAATATAATATAGAAAATTCTGCGCAAAATCAAGCTTTTTATATTTCTAATGCATGACAGTTTTGTTACGGACTCACTCAACCCTCTTGCCAATTGTGCCAAACGGACTGCACGTCATCATTGTCTTCCAGCGTTTCCAGCAGGCGTTCCATTTTTTTGATGTCATCCTCATTGCTCAGAGCAGTTTCCGTTACGGCGATATAAGCAATCTCAGCAGAAATGAACGTGTATCCCTTCGCCGAAAGCGTCTCTTGCACCGCAAGGAAGTCCACAGGCTCCGTGCGGATATCGAACATGTCGTCATCGGCAAAAAAGTCTGTCGCACCCGCCTCCAGCGCGTCCTCCATGAGCTTTTCCTCGCTCACGCCCTCAGCCTCGACAATCAACTGACCCTGCCGTGTAAACAAGAAAGCAACACATCCGTTTTGACCCAGATTGCCACCGTTTTTGTCAAAATAATGGCGCATATCGCCCGCCGTTCGGTTGCGGTTATCCGTCAGCGTTTCCACAATAACTGCCACACCTGCAGGACCGTAGCCCTCATAGAACAGTTCTTCATAGCTTGCGCCTCCGTTCTCACCGGCAGCCTTTTTGATAATGCGCTCTATGTTATCGTTGGGGACATTGTTTACCTTAGCCTTGGCAATAATCCCCGCCAGCTTGCTGTTTACGCTAGGGTCAGGACCACTCTCGCGCACGGCAACCGCAATCTCGCGTCCAATTTTGGTGAATATTTTGGCACGCTGACTATCTGTTTTTTCTTTTTTACGCTTGATTGTACTCCATTTTGAGTGCCCGGACATGTGTGTTCTCCTCCGCTTTGGTAATACATTTTACCGTGTCGAGTATAGCAAAAAACAATGTGATTGTCAAATTCAGTAGCGGCTAGTTCGCCCCTGTTTTTGACAAGTCCACTGTTTTTGCCGCCAGCAGTGCACGATTCACTGCCTGTGTTACGGCTTTGCTGGTAATCGTCGCACCGGTGATCGCCTGAATTTTGTTATCTCTCGGCGCCTCCTTTGTGATCGCTATCCCAGTAACCTTGTTTACAAATTGCTCAAGAAAGTCCGAATTCTGTGCTTTCATACCGAGTCCCGGTGTTTCGCTAAGCGCGAGCAACTCGACCCCAAGCACCTTCGCCTTCATATCTGTCGCCGTCATAACGGATATTTCGCCGCCATAGCCGGTCGCCGAAGTTAAGAAAACATAACCAAGAAGCTCACCCTTGCTACCGCGCGCAATGTAAAACGAAACGTCAAATGTGCCGGAATCCTCCTTGATTGTACGATTCTCTCTTTCGCCAAAATCGCTTGCTGACGGAATCAACTGATACATAACGCTTTCTTGATGAGAATTGTTTATATCCTCAATTCTCTGTCGCGTAAAGCTATTGGTTATTGCCAGCGCCACCACGCATACCAGACAAATCGCTGTCAGCGCGATTGCAGGAATTACCACTTTTTTCATGCCGCCGCCTCCTCCTTCGTTTTTTGTCGCGCGCCAAATATTTTAGGCTGCGTGATACGCTCAATCAACGGCGTTAAAATATTCATCAGTAAAATTGCGTATGAAACGCCCTCTGGCATGTTACCCCATGCGCGTATTGCCACCGTCACCAAGCCGCAGCCAATACCAAAAAGCAACTTGCCACCCTTGTACATTGGGCTTGTGACGTAATCCGTTGCCATAAAGACTGCGCCCAATATAACGCCGCCGCTAAGTATTTGCTCAAGCGCATTGTGCCAGTCCAGTCCGCCGGCAAGGAACATTCCCACAGCGACTGTACCGATAAAGCTGAGCGGAATTATAGGCGAAATTACCTTGCGGAACAGCAGATACGCACCGCCGAGCAACAGTGCCGCCACGCAGACCTCGCCATAGGAACCGCCGTGCTGCCCCAAAAACAAATCCCATAACGATGGCACATTGCCATCTGCACGGGCTATTGCCAACGGTGTTGCGCCAGTGACTGCGTCCGCTGTTTGTTGCGCTTCCGGAAGCGCCCAAGTCATCAGCACGGTTGGAAAGGAAAGGAGCAGGAAAATACGCCCGGCAATTGCAGGATTGACAAAATTTTGCCCAATACCGCCAAAAAACTGCTTAGCAACTACGATTGCAAAAACGGAACCAATCGCACCCATCCATAGTGGCACATTGGGGGGAAGACAAAACGCCAGTAATACGCCGGTTACCACGGCTGATAAATCTCCAAGCGTTGCCGTGCGCTTAAATAACAAACGTATCAACCACTCCGAGAGCAGGGCTGCGGCTACACAAACCGCCGTCACCAGAAGGGTGCGTGCGCCAAATATCCACACAGCGGCAACCTGCGCAGGAATTAGTGCGATGAGCACGCTCATCATGATGCCAGTTGTGGTGTCAGCCGCGCGGACATGCGGGGGTGCGCTGACTGTAAAAAGCTTGCCCATTTTTGCTGAGCCTCCTGTAACTTAACAGTGGGCACACGGGTCGTGTGCCCACGCCTTCAGGTCAATTCCTTGATTGTTTCCTTTGCCAAGCGCATATGCTGCACAAGCGGCTTGCCCGCCGGGCATACGTAGGCACAACAACCACACTCCATGCAAATATCCGTGCCGATTTTCTTCAACGTGCCAACATTTTTGAGAGTGATTGCTTCCTCTGCCATTGCCGGTACCAAGGAAAGCGGACAAGCACGTGTACACTTGCCGCAGTGAATGCATGCGCGTTCCGGCTTAACCTGCTTATCGCCCGGTGCAAACGCAAGGAGCGCATTGCTCTGCTTGAGAGTAGGGAAATCCGCACCCGGAAGTGCAAGCCCCATCATCGGTCCGCCCGCAATAAGCTTATATGGTTCTGCGGTCAGACCGCCACAAAAGTCAAGGATCGTAGATATTGGCGTACCAATTGGCGCGCGGACGTTCTTTGGATCAGCCACTGCCGAGCCATCCACTGTAAGCGAGCGGCTTACCAACGGCTTACCTGTTTTTAAGTAGCGGTATAATGTAGAAACCGTGGTGACGTTGAGCACCAGACAACCCGCATCCGCCGGGAGTTTACCTACCGGAACCTTGCGCCCAGTCGCAGCGTAGACCATCATTTTCTCCGCGCCCTGCGGATAGCGGCTTTTCAACTTCATGAGGTGAACGGTATTGTCTTTATTGCGCAAGCTTTCTGCGATTTTGATCAGGTGATAGAATACGTCAGGTTTATTGTCCTCAACGCCGATGATGATTTGTTTGAAGTCAAAGTGCTCCAATAACGTGTAAACCCCACGCAAAACGTCCGTGCTGTGGTCAAGGCATTCGCGGTAGTCCACGGTAATATACGGCTCGCACTCCGCGGCGTTGATGATAAGAGTATCAACGTGTTTTTCCGGTGGCACGGCAAGCTTAACATGCGTCGGAAAGCCTGCGCCGCCAAGCCCCACAAGCCCGCTCTCACGCACCGCGGCAAGGAAATCCCCGCGCGTTTCGATTTTGGGCGGAGCAACTTCCGGGCACAGCGTCATTTGCCCGTCGGATTCAATTGTCACCGCCTGCGTGTAGATTGAGTTTGGCAGAAGTATCTCGCTGATTCCCGTCACTATGCCGGAAACGCTTGCGTGGATTGGCGCAGAAATAAGCGCGGAGTTGTCTGCGATTTTCTGCCCTACAGTGACATAGTCACCCGGCTTAACCACAGGTACGCACTCCGCCCCGATATGCTGGCGCATGGCAAGCGTAACGCGCTCGGGCGAAGGGATACGTGCAATCTCGGTGCCGGCAGTGTTCTTGCGGTGAGGTACCGGCACGCCGCCGTGTATGCGGTACTTTGCCTTAAAGACACCATGAGAGCTATTCCTCATGCAAAAAATCTCCTATAACTTTTGTATTGAAGATATGACTATTACTTATCTAAGCTGCCATGTATGATTTTATGTGTCGCTTCATTTTTTCATCGTCCAAGTCCTATAATTTTCACTCTACGACGTACGCTCACTTAATTTTAGCCGCAGCAATACGGGCAAAACCGCCCGGGAAATGCAACCGGTCACAATCCCTGCTGCGAGTGAAAACAGCAACAGCACCGGTGCTGCAGCGACAAGCTTGACAGTACCAGTCAGTAAGCAAGCGGCGGCCAACTGCCCTGCGTTGTGGCAAACGGCACAGATAACACATACGCCAACAAGACCGAGCTTCTCTTGCCGTAGGAGCAGACACAATACCACTGTACTGAGTATTCCGCCGGAAAGGCTCAGGAGTCCGGCGGTCACACCACGGGTTGCCCCGGCAAACAATGCCTTCAGCACAGCGATTGCAAACGCTTCCTTACAGCCAAGCTTGTGCACAGTAAAGAGTGTTGCGACGTTGGAAAGCCCTGGTTTTGCGCCTGGCGGCAGATATGGCATTGGCGGTAAAAGACCCTCCAAGAACGAGAGTGCCAGCGCCAGCGTACCCATCACGCCTAAAAACGCAAGCCTTGCGGCGGGGCGCGTAATTCTGAGGGCTTTGTTTTTGTTCGCCACGCATTCACCTCCAGCTAACTGGTTATTATATCACAATCGCGGCCAATAAGCAATGGCGGCACGGCTTTACCAAGCTGCATAAAAATTTTTCGCGGCCAGTTGGCGTATGACACAAAAACCGCCATTCATCAATAGCGTAAGCAAGATAAGATTTTCACATTACTCATTAGGGAATCACAATGATCACACCATTAATTCCCGCCCCAAATCTTTATCATTTTTTGCACAAGCTTCCCATGATATGCCTTGTGCGCAATCCTCCACCACAGCGGCTCCATTGTTTTGCGCACAGCCTTCAGCTCATCAACAATCGCGATATTTTGCGGGCAGTGCCGTTCGCATTTACGGCAAGCTATACATGCCGCGGCACCTGTGTAATTTTCAGACATAAACGCGGCGTTCATCATGTATTGCTGTGTGCCGGTATAGTGGCTGATTGCATTGCGGGCATTATACGCCGAGAAGCACCCTGGAATATTCACGCCTTTAGGGCATGGCATGCAATATGCACAACCTGTGCACGGCACCTTGGTTTTGCTGCGCAGGATTTCCACAACCTTGTCATATGTGGCACGCTCCTCCGGCGTGACCATGCCCACAAACGCCTCGTTTGCTGTGGCGATATTGTCCCGCCAAAACTCCGGCTTACCCACGCCGGAAAGGCAGAGCGTTACCTCCGGCTGGTTGTAGAGCCAGCGGAAGCCCCAGCTTGCCAGTGAGCGCTCCGGGTTCGCCTTGCGGAAGACCTCCTGCGCCTCCGCGGGCAGCGAATCCGCCAGCCGGCCGCCAAGCAACGGTTCCATCACCATGACCGGCAAACCAAGTTCCGTCGCTTTTTTCATTCCTGCCACGCCCGCTTGGTAGTTCGGGTCGCTGTAGTTATACTGAAGCTGGACAAAATCCCAGTCGCGAATATCAAGCAGTTTGAGAAAATCTTCTTGCTTCCCGTGGAAAGAAAAGCCTAGCCTGCGGATTTGTCCGTTGGCGCGCTTTTCGGCAATCCACTCCTCAAGCCCCAAAGATTGCAGCTTTACCAGTTGCTCTGGACTGACGAGCATATGCAGCAGGTAATAATCAATGTGGTCAGTCTTTAAGCGCTCCAGTTGGCGGTTGAAGTATTTGTCAAAATCCTCGCTTTTTTTCGTGAGAACCAGTGGCAGCTTCGTAGCAATGTAAAATTGATCGCGCAGCCCTGTTTCCTCAAGAACCTTGCCATACATTTCCTCACTGCCAGAATAGATATAAGCTGTATCAATATAATTCACGCCGGCCTTGTGCGCCTCCAGCACCATCTGCTTACAGGTGGCGTAATCTTTTGGAATGCGCATTCCGCCAAGCGCAAAAACCGAAAGCTCTGTGTTGGTTTTCTTGTCTGTTCTGTACTGCATTGCATACTCCTACAACCTTATAATAACAAAATGTATTGTACGCTCAAATGCATCATTTGTCAATGGGGGCAACAAGTTGAGGCGGCCAATGACCACCTGTACGTATTTTTGCACTATGCACACAATCTCGTCTGCACACTCCGCATATCAGACGTTTTTTTGCAAAAATGAGCGGCCGTAAAATCGCGTCGCAATAAATTCGCTTAAGCGGTCAACAAACAAAAATCCCGCGCTTAATATTACTTTGGCAAACCGGAATTTATCGCTACGTTTTCACCTTTTTGTTTTATCGGATCGGCATTTGAAAACCTTTAAGCGCTTTATTTAGGTAGTCGTTAAAGGGTTTCATCTTATGAAAAATTTTCGTTGCTTGTTTGAGAAAATCATCTTTGGTTTCAAACAGAATATCAGCAATAGGATATTCCAAATACCAACTTTTATTTTTCAGATACTCCGCTTGTGGGTGAGTGTCATCGTAACCGCGAGGAGTATTTTTTAAGGCTTCGCCTTTCACGGAGAAACATTCCAAAAAATCCTTGTTGCGTATAATGGATTCAAACTCGTTTCCGTGACCCACAATATAATCTCGAATCATAGTTGTCGCGTCCTTGAACATCGACGCAAACAGACCACCGCCTAAAAACGAACGATTGCCGGGGGCAATGGAAATAAAATAACCAACAGGAACAGGCAGTTTGCCCGCAGATGAAATATGCGCCCGAAATGTCGGATTATAGGGAGATTTATCATTACTGAATCGCGTATCACGAACCAATTTGAACGTCAATTCTTTCGGGATATTATGAACAATACTGGAATCGAATTTTCCAATAGAGAAAATCAGTTCATCAATAAGCTGTTCAAATTCGGTGTTGGCTTCTTGATACTGTTTTTTGTTTGCATGATACCATTCCCTATTGTTATTGCTCTCTAAATCGGAGAGATATTTCATAATGTTGTTCATCAGATTTCTCCTACTGTTCAAATTCTAATGTGTCAATTTCCTTTACCTCAACTATACGCAGAACAGACGATGAGCCTTTTCAGCCAATCGTTAAATTCTGTCAATTCGGCCTCACAACCCAAGCAACACAACAGTTAAATCAGCAGCCGTGCATGTCACTGATAATTGTATGGAGATTTAGGATTATGTTGCCGCTACGTCTTATTATTTTCCCGTCAACGAGTTTAATTTCGACTGCGCCTTGATCACCTGCGCCTGCGCATCCTCCAAATGCAGCCGTGCATCCTGCAGAATGCCGCCTGCATATGCCTCCGCCGATTCGCGCACCTGGGACGAATACTGCTCCGCTTCAGCCTTACGCCGCGCGGCATCATCTCTGGCCTGCTTCTGCACTTGCTCCGCCTGACGCACTGCGTCCGAAACGGTTTCGCGAGCCTTTTGCTTCGCCTCTTCAATCAACGACTTTGCTTTTGCCTCGGTTTCGCGGGCAAGCTCTGTGGCTGCTTTCTTCGCGTCGCGGGTGATTGCGCTTTCATCCACAAGGCGCGCGGCTTGCTGCTGAGCCTTTGCAACGACGTCTGCCGCTTGTGCCTCAGCCTTAGCAGCTGCCTTTTGCGCCGCTACTGCCGTGTCTTCCCTGACTTTTTTTGCCGCGCTTTCCGCCGCCGCCAGGCCCTCACGAATTTTTCGGTCCGTTGACTCTGTAAGCGCCGCCGCCTCTTGACGCGCCGACGTCGTCGCCTGAGAAGCCTCTTGCCGCGCAAGAAACAGAATCCGCTCCTTTTGCCCAAGGATTTCACGCGCCTGTGTCAGTTCGCTTGGCAATTGCAGACGGATATCCTCCGCGCATTTTTGCAGTTGTTCTGCATCTACGCGTACCTTTGTGCTGAATGGACTGCGTGCGCCTTCCTCCAAAAGTGCGTCCATCTGAGTCAAAATATCTTCAATTGCCATGATTGGTACCCCCTAAGTATTTTTTTAATTATTGACTATGTATATCGTCTATGTGGTTTCCGCAATTCGCGCGACTACCTCGTCTAAAATTTCCTCCGGCACAAAGCGGCGGATATCCCCGCCAAACTGAGCCACCTGCTTAACCACGCTGGAGGAGAGGAACATGGATTCCGACCCCGCCGTTAAAAACACCGTTTCAAGCTTTGGATTAAGCTGGCGGTTAATCAATGCCTGCTGAAATTCAATTTCAAAATCCGACACCGCCCGCAAGCCTTTTACAACAGCGTCCGCACCTTTTTCATACGCCAAATCTGCAAGCAATCCTCCGGATGACAGCACCTCCACATTAGGCAGCCCCGCCGCACACCGCCGGAGCATTTCCATGCGCTCCTCAGCGGAAAACAGCCGCGTTGGCTTATGGTAGTTTTCCATAACGGCCACAAGTACGCGGTCAAACAGCGCCGCACTGCGGCGGATTATATCCATGTGTCCGTTTGTGACGGGATCAAAACTCCCCGGACAGATTGCTGTACGCAAAAAAGTAACCTCCCTTTATGTTAAGCCCTGTAGACAGACAATTTGGTTTTGCCGTGGCGATATTCTTTAGCGGAAAGCTTACCTAAAACCGTAGGCAGCGCCTGGTTCGCCGGGGACTCCGCACAAACAACCGCCTCCTCTTCCAACACACGCGGCAGGAGTGACAACGTTTCTTCCAGCAGTGATAGCTGACTATTGAAAGCTGCTTTTAAGTACGGTGGGTCAAGGAAAACCAGTGAAAATTTATCCAATGTGCTGCGCAAAAAACTCAATGAATCCGTTTGCACAAAGCTAGATAACTCCGCAAACCCGCAATTCTCTGCATTGCTGCGTGCGACTGTCAGCGCACGCTTATCGCGGTCTACAAAAACCACACTTTCCGCGCCGCGGCTAATCGCTTCAATCCCCAACTGACCACTGCCGGCAAACAAATCCAACGCGCGCCGCCCGCCAAGTTCAAATTGAATGATGGAAAACAACGCTTCTTTAACCCGTTCGGTTGTGGGGCGAACACGCTCACCCGGAAGTGTCCGCAAACGTTTGCCGCGTGCTATGCCTGTAATTACTCGCATTAGAACGGTCTCCCCGGTGTGCCAACGTCACCCCAATTGCTCAGCGTCCAGTTGACGGAATAATTGCCGGTTATGGATGAACTGATGTTATCAAAGTTCTTGATAGTGCTGTTGAGACTCATCGTCCCATTGCTATTGCTACCCAAAGCCGAGCTTTGTTTAATTGAGGTTGGTAATCCCTGTGCATTCAGCGTAACCTCTATGCGCGGATTTTGCCACTGAAGATTGAGGGCGTTAAAAGTCATGGTAACCTTAATGCCAGCGTCATAAACATAAGGACTGGCGCAAATCGCGTTTGTGTCAGGCATAATCATGGCACGGGTTATTGCAGAAGCAGACAGCGTAAATGAAATCGTTGCGCCACTGCCTGTTTTGTTATAATTATAGGCAATCACATCATCCGCCGAAAATGAGGCAGGCGGCAAAAAGTTAGACGGCGAAGCTACTTTCGCCATTTTAAGGACGTCGGTTTTCCAAAGCATAGCGTTCAAGCTCGCGTGACTGACGCCCGAGCTGTTTTCTGGCGACAGGTTCCAATATTTGCTATCTTTGTATGCGACGGAGCCGCTTGTGCCATATTCCGCATAGGCTTGCGGTTGCGGTTCTTGTTTATTGCTGAACACACTCAAGTTCGTGCGCTGGCTGACGAGGGACCAAGTACCACCGCCGTACTGATAATTACTGGTGCGCGGGCTGCTGACAAAATTATGAAAAAATTCATCCATACCAAAATCTATATTTATAGGGAAGGTCATAGTTACCCGCTCGCCGGTATGGATATTCATGTTTGCAGTTTCGACCTTTTGGGCGTTGAACCCGGACGCTTTCTTTGCCTTAGCAATCGCGTCCACATATAGCTTCACAGCCGCGGCCTTGTTTGCGCTGCTCGGCAAAGCCCCGGCAGGAGGTGCTGCTGGCGGGAGCGTAGTAGCTACCGTTGGACGGTTTGTGCCCTGCTGCGGCCTTCCCGTTGTTTGGTTGTTGCCGGTTGTAACGCTTGGCTGCAGATTTCGGCTTCCGCTCGGGCGTGTAGTTGCAGGATTTGTTGACGTGGAGCTACCGATAGGTTCGCTTGGCAAATTATCTGCGCTAAAATCAGAGCCAGCAGGAAGCTCAGGCGGAGCGGAGAGCGGACTCTCCCCCACCGTTATCCATGTAAGCGCGAGCATAAGTACTGCCGCGCAAATACATTGGAGTACTTTTTTGGTAACAGAATTCATTGAAATCAGCCTTTACCTAATAGACAGTAACGCAAAGCTTGCCAGCTTTACGTTTGTATTGTAACCTAAATTGCGCTGAAAGTCAATAAATAAGCGGTTACAGTTTTGCAAATATTTGTGCATTATGGAAGATATTCACTAATAATGTCACGTTCTTTATCCATTATCTCAAAATCTCATCATATCATTTTGAGATACAGCTCATGAACGTTCAAGTTTTTGCCAAGGAATTTTTTCAAAACAAACTGAGTCAAAAAACTTGCACTAAATTCCTCCGCATGGTAAAATATCTAATTATACGCAATACTGCAGTGGAGGAGCAAACATGACGCCCGTTATCATCATCGGCTTGCTGAGCGTCCTGACCGTTACGTTGCGCGTGTTGACTGCTGCAGACAAAGGCAGCGTTTCCGGCGGATTTGCCGCAAAAGTAATCGCCTCTGTGCTGTTTTGCATGGCAGGGTTTGCCGCAGTGCTCGGACGTGAGATTACGCTGCCGCGCGCGGGCATGCTCGCCGCGTTTGTATTGGCCTTTATGGGGGATATCTTTCTTGGTCTTGGTCCCTTTACACACCAAAAACACACCAACTTCTTTTTCATGCTTGGCAGCGTACCGTTTCTGCTAGCGCAATTGATTTATATTGCAATCCTGCTGAGCCTTGCGCCGCTTAACTGGCGGTTGCTGCCCATCGCATTAGTTTTGCCGCTGCTCTACCTTGTGCTGATTGGGCACGGCACTTTGGCGTACCTCTGCAAAAATACCGCGCCAATACTGTGTTACGGCTCCATCTTGAGCGTGATGGTTATGGCGGCGGTAAATGCCTTTACCGCAGGGCACACAGCAGGAGCATTCGCGCTTCCCGCAGGAATACTTTTCGCCCTCTCGGACACCAGCCTTTTTCTTTACAACTTCGGCAGCGACCGCGTACGCACCCACGGCAAAGGCCTAACCGTGCTCGTCATGCTGCCTTACTACGCCGCCCAAGCGCTCTTTGCACTGGTGCTGGCAAAAATCTAATCAAACCAAAAGGACACTCAAATGAACGAATCCCGCCTTAAAACTACGCTTAAGGAAACCAACCTCCCGCTGTTTTTGCTGTGCCTGGCAATATCGGCGTTCGGCACAATTACGGTAGTTTCCGCAACGATGCACCTCAACGCGCCCGGGCAACTGTTAAGCCGTGACGCAACGGTTATGCTGGCGGCCATCGGTTTGGGTATTGTTCTCAGTTTTATAATCTCGCTGCTGGATTACGAGGTGATGCTGCGGCAGTGGTTCGTTATTGGTATTTTTATTTTTTGCGTTGGTTTCATGCTCTCGCTCAAAACACCGATTGGCGTTGCGCCGCCTGGCCGACCGGACTCGCAGCTTTGGATAAAAATAGGCGGTATTTTCTTTCAGCCATCAGAGCTTGTCAAAATAGGTTTTATCATGGCGATCTCCGCCCATATTACCACTTTGGGTAAAGAGATCAATCGTCCGGCAAAGCTTGCACTGCTGCTGGTGCATGGGGCTGTGTATATTGGTCTCGTTACACTTACGGGCGACATGGGCAGCGCACTGGTATTCGTCGCGATATTCGGCGGCTTGCTCTTTATAGCGGGCATTAAATGGTATTACTTTTTGGCGGCGGTTATGCTTGTTTGCGCAGCACTGCCGCTTGTTTGGCTTAAAGTCTTTTCACCCATTCAAAAGGAACGTTTTATTGCCGTTTATCCCCGTTTTTTTGCAGCAATTGGCGAAACCCTGTCCCCGGAACGGTTCGACGCGGTTATTTATCAGCAACAGATGGGTGTGAACGCCATCAGCGGCGGTGGGTTACTTGGGCAAGGGCTTTTTAACGGAGAGTACACGCAAAGCAGCACAGTTCCCATCAGTGAGAGCGATATGGTTTTTTCTGTGGTCGGTGAAGAAATGGGATTTGTGGGCGTTGCCGGACTTTTGGCGCTGCTGGCGGCCATTATCATTGTCTGCATGCTATCGGGGCACAAAAGTAACGAGGAATCCGGCAAACTCATTTGCGGCGGAGTTGCGCTCATGCTTGGTGTGCAGGCGGTTATCAATATTGGCATGTGCATGAAGTTCCTGCCCTGCATAGGCATTACACTGCCATTCATTAGCTCGGGAGGCAGCTCCAATCTGTGCGTTTGGCTGGGTATCGGTCTGGTTATGAGCGTTTCGCGCCACTCTTGGGATCACGGTCCTTCAAGGGTCAGGTTTATAAAAAAGTATTGATCATGCAAGGAGGAACACATGTCACAAATTCAACCTATCATCACCGCCGAGGCCATTGCGTCAAAGGTAGCTGAGTTGGGCGCACAAATCAGCAAGGATTATGGAGGTAAGGATCTGCTCCTGCTCTCCGTACTTAAAGGCAGCGTGGTTTTTCTTGCGGATATTATGCGGCAAATCACAATTCCTTGCGCGATTGATTTTATGGCGGTATCAAGCTATGGTAACAGCCAAACCAGTTCAGGCGCTGTCAAGATTAATCTTGACCTCAAGCAGGATATCGGCGGGCGGCATGTATTGATTATTGAAGACATAGTCGACAGCGGATTGACGCTCGGCTACCTGATTGGTCTGCTGAAAGCACGCACCCCGGCGAGCCTTGAGGTCTGCGCGTTGCTGAACAAAAAGGCGCGCAATGAGATTAACATTAAGCCCAAATATCAGGGCTTTGACCTGCCGGATGCGTTTGTTGTGGGCTACGGGCTTGATTATGCCGAGAAATTCCGCGGTCTGCCGTATATTGGCGACCTGAAGGAAATTTGAGTTGCAAATGAATTTCGTGGATAAGTCACCGCTAATAGGCGTTGTTGGCTACACTGGCACGGGTAAAACCTCGTTGGGGATTACGCTCTGCAAGACGTTTGGCGGCGAGGTCGTTTCCTGTGACTCTATGCAGGTTTATGCCAATTGCCATGGCACAGCCGGATGAAGCCGAACGCGGCGGCGTACCGCACCACTTAATGGGTTTTCTGCCGCCTGACGAACCTTACAGTGTCGCGCGCTATTGTGACGACGCACATAACGTAATCGCAGATATGTTTTGCCGATAATAGTTGGCGGCACAGGGCTATATTACAATGCCTTAACACAAAATCTGCGCTTTTCGCCCGAGGAAGCCGATGCCCATATCCGCAAGGAACTGCATCACCAGGCTGAGATAGACAATGGCGCAGCTTTGCTGGAAAAGCTCCATGCAATCGACCCTGCCGCCGCGGAACGCCTGCAAACGGGCGGAGTGGGACGGATAGTTCGTGCGTGGGAACGCCATCTTGCCACCGGTTTGACGCCAACCGAGCATGATACGCTGTCCCGTGCGGAGGGGATCGCCTTACCATATATTGACGATCGGCCTTAATTGCCGCAACCGTGCCAAGCTTTATGCGCGGTTGGATAACCGGGTGGACACCATGCTTCGCGCAGGTATTTGGGACGAAACAGAGCGCTTCCTGTCCAGTGATTCGCCAACAGCACGGCAGGCAATCGGGCATAAGGAGCTTTTCCCGGCACTTCGTGGCGAAATCACCCGCGCTGAGGCAGTCGAGAATCTTAAACGTGCCACGCGGCGGTATGCAAAACATCAGCGGACATGGTTCCTGCACCAAACCCCGGACGCGTGCACTGGCTTTATCCGGACGACTTTACGCATGCGGAGGATTTGCATACTGCGGCACTTGAAATTATCCGCGCCTCACAACTATAAGGAGAACCCTAAATGCTTCAGGAAAACAACCCGAAACACAGCAAACTCAATATTTTAAGAGTGGTTTTGGCTATCATTTTTGCGGTCGTTACATCCGGCATGATTTATCAGCTATATTCCGCCTTGCACTCGCCAATCAAAACGATTTCCGCTATTCCGGGCAACGGCAATGAGGGGGTTACACTAACCGCAATCGCCATACGCGAAGAAACCGCCCTCACATTGCCCGGTGCAGGCTACACCATCCTCGCCCGAGACGGCGCGCGTCTGGAAAAAGGCGCGGCTTGGGCGGCGGCTTTCAAATCGCGCGAGCAGGAGGCAGCTTACCGCCAGCTACAAGAGTGCGAAATTCTGCGCGAGCGCCTGCTTGCATTGCAGGGCAGTACGCTCACGGGACTGAGCACGCAAAAGCTGGAGGCCGAAATCTCCGGCTTGTTCCTTGACTTTCTAGACAGCACCGCCGACGGCACACTTGCGCACGAGCCTGACGCCGCCGCCGCGTTGAGCGAAAAATGGGGCGTTCTCTCGGCACTCAGTTCAGGGGAATCTGATTATGTCGGTAAAAAAATTTCAGCGTTAAAAAAAGAGATTAACCAGTTAACACAAAAAACAAAATCCGGCAAAAAACTTAATACGCCTGTATCCGGAATCTATATCTCCGCAGCCGACGGCATGGAGGATAGCGGAAAAATGGCAACAAGGATAGCCTTAGCCGGCAGCGTCATGGAAAACGAAAACGGCAAAGCCAAAAACGCACCGCTGACAGTGGCGGAAATCGAAAAGCTCATCGCGCAAAAAGCAACAACTTCCGGGCATTCCGGTGGCAAACTGGTCAGCGGGTTTATATGGTACTTTGCCGCGGCAGTACCTGCGGAGGAGGCGCAGTTGCTTTCGGCCGGGTCATCCTATCACGCAATACTGGAACAGCTTGGCGGTAAGCGTATCACACTAACCCTTGAGAGCATAGGCGTGCAGAAAGGCAGTCAAATTCCGCTGGTCTTCTCATGCTCCGCACAAGACGAGCAAATTCTGCGTCTGCGGGTAACACAACTTCGCGTCATACTCAAAGAAGATGATGGACTGCGCATCCCACGTTCGGCAATACACGTGTTGGACGGTGAAACCGGCGTGTTCGTGCGCATAGGGAACAAAATCCGCTTCAGACGGGCACTTGTGCGCTGCGCAGGCGAGGATTATGTGATTGTACGCGCTCTGAGCCAAGCGGAACTGGAATCGCTTAACCCGGATACGCCGCCCGCAAACCGTTCGGCAATCGCCATGCGCGAGCAACAAATCAGCGAGGACGCCACTGCCGCCGGCAAAAAACGTCCGCCGTCAGTGCAGCGCTATGACGAGGTAATCGTTGAAGGGCGGAATTTAGAGAAGAAAATTGTGAAACAGTAATCAGTCATCCGAATCCGCACCGCTTTTTGGCTTACGTATAATCCCAACAACTGCTGCGGCAATCAGCAACGCAAATGCCACTGCGAATGCCGCTATCCGCAAAAAGCCGCGCCCCGACCCATTATTTGCATCATCATTAAAAAGGGTACTATCATCTATGGGCGCAAACAAAATTGAACTTGTATCTTCCTCCCAATCCGTTATCTCAAAAGTGTCTTCTTCGTGTTGCTGAGCATTTCCGCCATATGCGGCATTCGGTATATATTTTTTTGTATACGGCACAGCCGATTGGTTCGTCAAAGAGGCACTGTCATCGTTGGATGACGGTATAATGAGCGATGGCGTTGTGATCCCACTGATATTTTTGGAGATAGCGGAAGTAGTACCGTTGGAGGACTTTGATTTTGATGTATTGGAAGGTCGGGTTTTGGGTACCTTCGTCGTGCTGACGGGAGGGTGTGCAGTGGTTAAAGCCGGCGGCGAGGTTGTGAACGCGGGTGCATTCTCATTTTCCAAAGTGAACGAAAACGGACGGCTTGGCTCACCAACAGCGTCGAGTATTTGCACGGTTATTACCAGCTTTGCGGGGAATGCCCGTTTTAAATCAACCATTGCCTCAGCCGTGAATTCCTCCCCAAGTCCCGTGTTCCCCCGAGCTATCATTGCACTGCGTATATGTAAAAGTTCACCGTTATATGTAGGGTTTTCGGGGTCGCTAAAACCAAAGTGCAAAGCGCCTAAGCCTTCCAGTATGACCCGTATGCCTGCTGAACTGCCGGGTGTACAATCATCGCCTATCACGCTAAAAGCAAATGCCGCCCTACCCTTCTCAAAGTCAGGGAGACAGTAAAAATAAGCAAAAGACGTCCTATTTCCACTCTGCGCCATAGTAGAAAACAGCAATACTTTGTAGGTGCCATCCCATTCAATGTTTTTGGGGTCGCCGTCAATTGTCGGCATTGACACCGCCGCCGCAACAACTGCAAACCGCAACGCAATCAGTGCCAAAACCGATAGCAGCAGGGCAAGGAGTCGTTGCCCGCGCACCATATTTTCACATCCTCTTTCGACAAATTTCGCGGTGAACAGCGTCCGCAAAAAACGTCCATTACGTCACGGCTTCTTTACACCGCAAAAAACGCTTCGAACGCTCTGTGCGCCATCCAGATATCCGCCTTTGCCGCCACCTCAAACGGAGAATGCATCGAAAGTACAGGTACACCGACATCAATAACGTCCATGCCCAAATTTGCGAGGTATTTTGCGACTGTACCGCCGCCGCCCTCGTCAACCTTACCAAGCTCACCGGTTTGCCAAAGCAGATTTGCCGCGCGAAAAATTCCCAGCACCTTTGCCGTGAATTCCGCGCTCGCGTCACTGGTATCCGCCTTGCCGCGCGAGCCGGTGTATTTAGTCACAACAACACCCTTATTGAGGAACGCAGCGTTATTTTTCTCCATTACACTCGGCCAAGTCGGGTCAAACGCAGCGTTCACATCGGCGGAAAGACATTCCGTACTATCAATACAATCTCGCACGGGCACACTAGCCGCGCTGCAAATGGACTCAATGAAATGCATAAAATAAGCCGCCTGCAAGCCTGTGTTACCGTCCGAACCAATTTCTTCCTTGTCCGTCAATATGAGCACACAGGTCTTCTGCGGTACTTTTTTCAGTGAGAACAGCGCGGTCAGCGACGGATACGCACAAATGCGGTCATCTTGTCCATAGCCGCCAATAAGTGAGCGGTCAAAGCCAATGTCACGCACAGGAAAGGTCGGGACAAGCTCCAACTCGGCGCCGAGGAAATCTTCCTCAACAATCCCGTACTTTTCACTCAACAACTGCAAAATGCGCAGCTTAACAAGCTCGCTACCGCCGTCCTCACGGAATGGGCGCGAACCCACTAATACATTCAGTTCCTCGCCCTTGATGCCTTGCGATAGAGTCCGCTTTGATTGCTCCGCCGCAAGGTGCGGAAGCAAATCTGTCACACAAAACTGTGGTTCGTCCGCTTCTTCGCCAATAGAGACATTGATTTTTTCACCGTCCGCGCGGATGATTACACCATGCAACGCGAGCGGAATCGCCGCCCACTGGTACTTTTTAATCCCGCCATAATAGTGAGTTTTTAGGAGCGCCAAATCGCCGTCCTCATAAAGCGGGTTTTGCTTTAAGTCCAAACGCGGACTGTCGATATGGGCTGCGGCAAGGCGCAAGCCCTCACACAAGCCAGCCTTGCCCATGACGGCAAAAATCAATGCCTTGCCCCGGTTGTTGACAAATACTCTGTCGCCGGGTTTATATTTTTTTTCTGATTTGTATTCCTCAAAGCCCTGCTCTGCTGCCAGCTTGAGTGCGCATAAAACCACTTCCCGCTCGGTTTTACCCGCCTGCAAAAAGGCTTTATAGCCCTCGCAGTATGCCGCCGCCGACTCCCACTGCGCGTCGGTAAGAGCCTGTCCGGCATGAGGGCGCTTGCTGAATAATTTTTCCTTGAGCTTTTGTGATTCAGTCGTTTTAGGCATAATATTCTCCTAGAAAAATCACATATTTTCTGCACCAAGCAATAACGTGATTAAGCTCCCGAAACTATCCATTTTGTTTGGCTGCAATATATATTAGGTTAGTATGCCATTTAGGACGAAAAAAGTCAAGGGCAAACTGCAAAAAATGTCGTGCAAATTAAGTATATGTTTGACAGAAAAATCGACCGATTGTAATGAACATAATTGTATCCAACTAAAATTGCAGCTTTCATTCGAGTGCAAAAATAAGTGTGTGGGCGACAATTTGCTGCCCACACATATAATATCATTTCAGCGCTTTAAGCAAGCGCATAAACATCTCGCCGAATGTCATCTTACTAACCGCTTCAGGCGCGATGAGTGGATACTCCGCCAGTGTCTTGCCATCCAAGGTATAAATCACCTTGCCAAGTGCCTGACCCTGCTCCACCGGCGCCTGAACATCCACCGCCAGCTGGATTTCCTGCTTCAGCTTACTCTCCTCTCCCTTTTTGAGCACAACCGGCATAATCTGCGGCACAGCAGGTGTGATTTTTTCCTCTGTCCCACGCAGGATGGTAACCGGTGTTATCAGTGTCGGGTCAAGCTTAGGCGTGAGCGCGGCAAAATTGCTGAAGCCCCAATTGAGCAGCGCCTTTGCGCCATCAAAGCGGTCATCGCTTGTTGGACTGCCCATAACCACCGCGATGAGGTGTAGGTCGCCACGCTTAGCGCTTGCTGAAACGCAGCAACCTGCCTTGTTCGTCGTGCCTGTTTTAAGCCCTGTTGCTCCCTGATAAAACCGGATGATTTTGTTTGTGTTGACCAATTGAGTCGTGCCGCCGCGCAGATAATCCATCCATACCGTGGTGTAATTTAATATTATCGGGTACTTGAGCAACTCGCGCGACATCACCGCTACATCGTTCGCGCTCGTCCGGTGATTGATGACGGTGTCGTCCAGACCGGTGCCGTTCTCAAAGTGGCTCTCATTCATGCCAAGCTCGGCTGCACGCTCGTTCAGTTTTTGCACAAACGCTTCCTCGCTGCCGAATAAGTGCTCGCCAAGCGCGGTACACGCATCGTTTGCGCTATAGATTGCCGTCGCCTTCAAGAGGTCGTCAACGCTCATCGTTTCGCCCTCTTTGAGCCAAATTTGCGACCCACCTTTTCCGGCCGCATTTTTGCTTGCCGTTACTGTATCCCGCAAGGTGACGTCACCTTTGTCTAGTGCTTCCATGACCAACAACAGCGGCATTATCTTGGTAATAGAGGCGGGATAGACCTTCTCATGCGCGTTGCTCTGAGCAAGAATCTGTCCACTGCCTGCGTCCATGAGCACAGCGCTTTTGGCGTTGACGGGTACGGGCAAGGCGACCGGCATTTTGTTGTCCGCCGGAGTTTTCATGTTTTCTTTGTCGCTTTGTGCTTTTGCCGGATCCGTTGTTTGGCTGGCGTTTACAGCTTTGCTGGTCGGCTCCGCCGATGGGCTAGCCACCGCCTGCGTACTGCTAGGCTGCACGGATGCGGCGACAGGTTCAACAGGTTCACCATCGCCTGCAAAAGCCGCTATAGGCGCAACGGCAAGCAAAAATAAGGTTAAGATCAAGCACAGTGTTCGTTTGAATGGCTTATCCACAGTATCCGACCGTCCTTTACATTGTTCTGTGGAAGAGTATGCAAGGGAGGGATGGCAGTATACCTCCTCCCTCTTTCCCCGTGCCGCCGCACAAACCTTGACAGCGAACAGACAGATCATGCTGGATTTACAACTGCATACTTTCAAGGTCAAGGGTGCTTTTAGCGCGTCCATATCATTTTAGATTCATGCAAAAACAAAAGCTGTGCCGCTTGCCGCTGCGCAGCTTTTGTGCTATAATTAATATGTATACGCCTGTGTACGTCTGGAGGACTTATGATGCGGAGGGGTATTTGCCATATCTTTGGCGCATCGCCGGAGTTTGTGCCTGTGCCGGACATCAAACCGGGCGACCTATGCATTGCGGCGGACGGCGGTTGGCAGACGCTGGAAAAGCTGGGTGTTTCTTCTGATATGGCTATCGGTGACTTTGATTCGTCCTTACCGCCGGAAGGAATCCCCATAGCGCGCCTTGACCCCGTAAAAGACATAACGGATCTTTATGCGGCGATCCAAATTGGCAAGGAACGCAGCTTCCGCAGCTTTAGGCTGTACGGCGCGCTTGGAGGGTCTTGGGGGCACAGCGCAGCAAACCTGCAAATTCTGGCAGGACTTGCGAAGGAAGGTTACAATGCCATCATCCTTGCAGAAAACGCGCGCGTGTATGCGCTTCGCAACAACCACTTACTTCTGTCTGCTTTGCATGGCCGCCGCGTGAGCATACTGGCGTTTGGTGGCAGCGCAAGCGGTGTGACGCTCAAAGGCATGCGCTATCCCCTCCATGACGCCGAGCTGGATTGCTTCTTCCCTCTGGGTGTGAGCAATGAACTTACAGGCGAAGCTGCCGAAATTGCCGTAGCGCATGGTACTCTATTGGTAATACAGGAAGTATTGTAGCAGTTGTAGTCTGACACTGATTGAATGCCGGGAGGAGGCAGAGCAAATGGCGGAAAGCAGTAAAAGAGCAAGGGAAAAACTCCAGCAACTCATGCACAGCCGTCCGCAGAGTATTACCAAACGCTGGGCAAAAAACACCTTGGGCACAACCCTGCTGGTGCTGTTTATTTTATGCTCTGTGCTTCTTTTTGCGGTCCAACAGAACTACTACGGCTCGGTGCGTATAGCGCTTGAGGATGCTGCGGTTAACCCGAATGCCCCGGTGGTGTTCCTAAATAATAGCAGCAGCGGCACCCTGCTGAAAAACGGCGTGGCTATGCTAAAAAGCTTCCCTGGGCGCAGCCGCATGGCTGTTTGGGTATATGACGCTTCCGGAAGTATTATCCTCACGTCGGACGGCATGATAAAAGGCGACGCCGAAATACCCGAAGCGCTAGGGGCACTGACTGGGTTAGGCACAACCAGCATTCTTCGTCTGCCCTCCAGTGAGCAGGTGATGACGCTTGTTACGCCGCTGAAGGACGCGAACAGCAACCCTATCGGCTCTGTGCGGTATTTGGTTTCGCTCCAGGCAGTTAACCGCCAAATCTTTATGATTGGGATTGTAATGCTGGCTTTTTGCCTGATTATACTGGGTTTACTTATGTTTACAGGCGTGCATTTCGTCCGCACAATTTTGATGCCAATCGGCGTGTTGGCGGAAACTGCTGAGAAAATCGCCGCGGGCGACATGAAAGCCCGGGTACCGTCGCTTTCGCGCAGTGATGAGTTTGCCCGCCTTTGCGCCACCGTCAACACAATGGCGGATAACTTGGACGAATCTAACCGGCTTAAAAACGACTTCATCTCCACCATCTCCCACGAGCTGCGCACGCCGCTCACCGCAATCCGCGGTTGGAGTGAAACCCTGCGGCAAATTGGTACGAATGATGAAAGTACGATGCGGCGTGGACTGACAATCATCCTCAACGAGTCCACACGTCTTGGCAAAATGGTAGAGGAACTGCTGGACTTCTCCCGTATGCAGTCAGGTCGCATGACCCTGCGTCAAGCGCCGCTGGATATCTTTGCCGAACTGGATGAGGTTGTTTTTACAATCAAGGAAACCGCGTTGAGAGCGGGCGTTTCCGTTCACCAAAGGGTCCCGGAATACCCTGTGCGTATGCTTGGCGATGCTGGCAGGCTCCACCAGGTGTTTATTAATATTATTGAAAACGCCGTCAAATATAACCACCCCGGCGGCTGGGTTGAAGTCTTGGCACAGGCACTATCGCCAACCGAGATTGAAATCACTGTGAAGGATAACGGGCGCGGCATTCCTGAGGAACACATTGAACATGTTAAGGAAAAGTTCTACAAGGTAGACAACGGCGTCCGAGGCTCCGGTATCGGGCTTGCCGTTGCCGATGAGATTATCCGCATGCATGGGGGCACACTGGTTGTAGAGAGTGCCGAGGGAAAGGGCACGAAGGTAACCATTACACTGCGCGTTGACAAAATTCAGCAGCCGGAACGTCCCGGCGAAATTATGACTTTTTTGGAGGAAGAAAGTGCCGAATAACAAACCAAAAACAAAATATGCTGCCGTTGGCGGCCAAGCTTTGATTGAGGGTGTCATGATGATGGGCAAAGCCGGCGCGGCAATAAGCCTACGTAAGCCGGACGGCTCCATCGCCACACGGATGAAACCCTTCCAGCGCGCTAGGGAGAAGCATAAGTGGCTGGGGCTGCCGTTTATCCGAGGCATTGTAAACCTGATTGAATCACAGGTTTTTGGCTACAAGTGTATGATGGAGTCTGCGGAAGCCGCAACAGAAGGTGTGGCGGACGAAGGAGAATCGCAAGGCAAGCTGGACGCATGGCTGGAGAAGCATCTTGGCGAAAAGCTCATAAGCGTTGTTGGGGCGATTGCTCTGGTGCTGGGCTTTGCGCTGGCGTTTGGGCTGTTTGCGTGGATGCCAACATGGCTGTTCAGTATGCTTGATGAATCCGTCGCAGTTGACTTGCACACTTGGAAAGCGCTTTTTGAGGGTCTTTTACGCGTGGCGCTTTTTGTGGCGTACCTGTTTGCCGTTTCCCGCACAAAGGATATCCGCAGAGTGTTTATGTACCACGGCGCGGAGCACAAGACAATATTCTGCCTGGAAGCCGGCAAGGATTTGACTGTGGAAAACGTGCGCCGTCAGGGCCGGTTTCACCCGCGCTGCGGGACAAGCTTCATCTTCCTGACAATCACGCTCAGCATTGCCGTCAGCGCGCTGGTGTTGTTCTTCTTCCCATGGCTCAAGGATTACGATGCGCTGTGGATATGCGTAAAGCTGCTGCTCCTGCCTCTGATTGTGGCGGTTGGCTACGAGTTGATTCAACTTGCGGGCAAACACCAAAACGCCTTTACCCATGTGCTGATTTTGCCCGGCCTTTGGATGCAAAGGCTCACCACGGTTGAGCCGGACGATGGCATGATAGAGGTTGCTATAAAGGCACTCAAGGCTGCGGAGGGTATGCTCCCGCCGGAGGAGCTTGAAGAGGATGAGCCGGCGCCGGAAGAAATCCCGCTGCATGTTGTGCCAGAGTTAAACAGTGCGCAGACTACAAATGAGTGCTAAGTCAGTTGCCGCACTGCGGCGGTGGGGCAAGGAATTGTTGTGCAAAGCGGAGGTAGAGAACGCGGTCGCCGAATGTGACTGGCTTTTGTGTCACGCGTTAGGGTGCACCACAACGGAAATGCTGCTAATGGAGACCGCTGCATCTGATTCAAACGCCCGCTTTACAGAGCTTATCAACCGCCGCGCCGCAGGTGAACCCGTGCAGTACCTGCTTGGCAAATGGGATTTTTATGGTCTGACCTTTGACGTTGGCGAGGGCGTGCTGATTCCCCGGCCGGAAACGGAGCTTTTGGCGCAGCGGGCGGTGGAAATTGCCAGCGAAATCCCAACTCCTGTTATTGTGGATTTATGCGCCGGCACAGGTTGTATCGGCCTGACAATTGCGCGCCAAGTGCCGCAAAGTCAGGTTTGGCTGGTGGAAAAATCTTCCGAGGCGTTCGCCTATCTCCAACAAAATGCCGCAAGATTTGCCGCAACGAATACCACGCTTCTTCAAGGGGATATCCTCACCCACGATTTTTGTGGCATTCCGCCTTGCGACATCATCTGTGCAAACCCGCCTTATATTCCAGCCAGCAAACTCCTAACCCTCCAGCGTGAAGTCCGGTGCGAACCTGCAATGGCGCTGAATGGCGGTGCAGACGGATTGGATTTCTACCGCGCCATTGCCGCAAGCTGGACAGGCGGACAACGCTTGCGGGCGGACACTCAAAGAAACCGAACGCCCATCAAGCCGGGCAGCACAATCCTGCTGGAGCTGGGCGACGGGCAATACGAAGCGGTCGCACATATGTTCAAAGAGAAGGGCTTTGAGGTTTCGGCAATCTCAGACAATGCGGGACATCTGCGGGTGCTGGAGGCAAGAAAAAAGGAGAACACTTAGCGTGAAAAATAAAATAAAGAAAGGATGCGAGGGAAAAGCGCAGAGTTTTTATAACTTTTTGTGCACGACCTCTCTCGCACATGGTGAATAACATGATTTTGGAATTGATTCGTACTATTTTAGGAAGCGGCGAGTTTGGTGGGGATGCCGTTCTCATTGCGCTGGTTCAGCTTATTGCGCTGGCATTTATATTGCTCTGTTGCCTGCCTTTCCACGAGTTTGCCCATGCATGGATGGCGAACAAGTTGGGCGATGAAACGCCCCGCTTTGCCGGTCGGCTGACACTCAATCCGTTTGCGCACCTTGATTGGCTGGGCGCCGCTATGATGCTTTTGGTTGGCATTGGTTATGCAAAGCCGGTGCCGATTAATCCACGGAATATGCGCTGCGGCACCCAAAAAGGTCTTGCGCTCACGTCGCTGGCGGGACCTGCTTCTAATATTCTGCTCGCGTTTGTGATTCTGCTGATAAGCAATATTATCAAGGCCTTTGCCGGCAACGGGAGCAATGAAACCGTGGATTTGATCAATTATTTTCTTGGCTTTGCCGCAAGAATTAATATCACTCTGGCCGTGTTTAACCTGTTGCCGCTCCCACCGCTGGACGGCTTCAATATTCTGCAAATTTTTCTGCCATACAAAGCCATGCGTTTTGTTTCGCAGTACCATGCCTATATTCGTTATGCCTTGCTGGCTGTGCTTTTGCTTGGCTGGCTTAGCCAACCAATCTATTTCCTTTCCGGCATGCTTGAACGCGGACTGAGCTGGCTTGCAGATCTGCCGTTTGCGCTGATTGGGTGATTGTGAATGATAACATCCAATCCACAGTATAAGTTGGGTGACTTCGAGGGTCCGCTGGATTTGCTGCTACACCTTGTGAGCAAACACAAGGTAGATATTTGCGATGTGCCGATCCTTGCGCTTATCTCGCAGTATTTGACCTATGTGCGGACTGCGCGTAATGAGGATTTAGACACTGCAAGCTCGTTTTTGGAGATGGCCGCACGCCTTGTCTATATCAAATCCCTCACGCTTTTGCCACGCCAAGAGGAATTGGAGGACCTGACACAGGAACTGCGCGAGGAAATTCTCGGCTATCGCGACTGTAAGTTGCTGGCGAATAAACTCCGCACCTCTGTGGGAGGGTTTGACTATGTCCCGCGCGAAGGTGAACCGACCATTGTCGCCGACATGACCTACAACCGCCTGCACGAGTCCTCGGAGTTGCTGCGCTGGTATATGGCGGCTGTCGGGCGGAAAAAGCGCAAGCTTCCGCCGCCGGTGCAGGCGTTTAACGGGATTTTGGCGCATAAAATCGTATCCGTGAGTGAGAAAGCGCGGATATTGCTGGAATCCTTTGTGAAGGGCGGTAAAACGTTGCTGAGCAAGCTGTTCCGCACGGCACAAAGCCGCTCAGAGCTTGTTGCTACGTTCCTCGCAATCCTTGCACTGGCCAAATCACGCAACGTACGCATTGAGGGCGAGGGGGCCAAAGTCGGTGCTGTACTCCTAAAACGCGAATGGGTAGATGACGGCGGTTTTAGTTGATCGCCAGCCAACATTTCGCTGGATTACGACTGGATACAATGCATTCTCTGTAAAGGCAAATGCCTTGACACAAAAAAGGATCAAGAAAGGATAATATATGCCATATTTGGGCGACGATAGCTTTTTAGCGGCACTGGAGGCCATATTGTTTACCGCTGGCGAACCTCTGACGGTCAAGCGTATATCCGATGCGCTGGATGCGCACCGCGAAGCCGTGCAAGAAGGTCTTGAAACCTTGCGTGAGCATTTGAACGAGCCTTCGCGCGGGATTTGCCTTCTGCGGCTTGGTGATGCATGGCAGCTTTGCGCTAAGCCGGACTATGCCGGTCAGGTGCGCGAAACACTTGAAATCAAGCGTAATGTGCCGCTTTCCGGCGCTGCGTTTGAGGTGCTGGCAATTATCGCTTACCATCAACCTGTCACCAAATCCTACTGTGAACAGGTGCGCGGTGTGGACTGCGGCGGTGTGGTGAATACGCTCTGTCAGCGCGGCCTCGTTGAGGAAAAAGGCAGGCTGGAGTTGCCCGGCCGCCCGATTACATACGGTACAACGCCGGACTTCCTGCGGTGTTTCTGTCTTGCAAGCTTAGATGACTTGCCGGAACTTGAAACCGAAGAATCATATTAATAAAAGGAGACAGTAATGTCAAACCTCATCTATGTTTTTACCGGAACAGGCAACAGCCTGTACGCCGCGAAAAAAATCGCTGCGGCGCTTGGCGACACCCAAATCTGTTTGATGCGCAACGTGCCGGCGGCTATTGGCACGCATGAGCGCATCGGCTTTGTTTTTCCGTGCTTTGGAGCGGGTGCCCCACAGGCTGTTATTGATTTTGTCCGCAAGCTGGATATTACCCCGCACAGCGCAAATTACTTTTTTGCTGTGGCAACGGCCGGGGACAGCGGCGCAAACTCAATTCCAATGCTTTGGCGCGAGCTTGAGCGCAAGGGCATTGTGTTGGATTATGGTGCGGATGTTCAAACGGTTGGTAATTACATTGCGCTTTATCGAATGTCCAAGCACCCTGAGCCAAAGCTAATTGCAGCAAACGAGAAAGCGGAAAAAATCGCTCAGCAGATTGCTGGCGGCGTACGGCTTGGAAAGAATGCTCCCGTGTTCCATTTTCGTCCGCTTTCGGTCGCATTTTATAAAATTGCCAACAATGTTTTTGCTGCAAAGGGCAAAAAATTGTGTGTGACTGACGCGTGCACCAGCTGCGGACTGTGTGCAAAGCTTTGTCCGGTTGAAAATATCCGTATGGTAGGCAGTAAGCCAAACTTCACATATGGAAAATGCGCACAGTGCATGGCATGTGTGCAGTGGTGCCCTAAAGCTGCCATCGAGTGTGGGAAATCAACTGTGGGGCGCACACGGTGGCATAATCCGGACATAAAGGCAGAGGAACTGTATAAATAACCACCGCCCCCTCACCTGTGACAGTGGGTATGTCAATTCTATGAAGTTGTGCAATGTGTCGCTTGAATGCGTCTGGTTGAAGCTTGCATAGTCGTATCGAATGCTGTATAATAAATCGTAAGAGTGGTTTCTTTGACCTCCTATCCCAGAGGTATCTGGTGTTTACATCTCCAAATTCTCGTGCTTATGGCGTGTATCATTTTGGCATTTCGTAAGAAATATCCGCCCATATGGCACGGCAGCGCCTATTTCTATTCAGTTCCACCGCTCTGCGTCTCATATTATGCACAAATCCTTTTTGTTTCTCAAATGTTTTTGCAAAAACATTATCAATAGGGAGGAATCAGGTTAATGCATTACTATCAACCCGAAATCGAGTGCGCAAGCAGAGAGCGATTGCGCGAAATTCAGTCCGACCGGCTGCACAAAATGGTGCGCAACTGCTACAGCAATGTACCGTTCTACAAGCGTAAGCTGGACGAAATTGGCTTACATCCCGAGGACATCCAATCCATTGACGACATCGTCAAGCTGCCCTTCACCGTTAAGCAGGACCTGCGCGACAATTACCCATATGGACTGTTCGCAGTTGGCAGGGATAAGCTTGTGCGCATTCACGCCTCGTCCGGCACTACCGGCAAGCAGACGGTTGTCGGCTACACAAAAGAGGATCTGCTCCACTGGGCGGAGGGTGCGGCGCGTGCAATCGTCGCGGCGGGCGGCAGCGCAAACGATTTTATCCACGTCAGCTATGGCTACGGGCTGTTCACCGGCGGGCTTGGCCTGCATGACGGCGCAGATCTGCTGGGTGCAATTGCAATCCCCGTCAGCAGCGGCAACACCAAGCGGCAAGTGCAGATTTTACAGGATTTCCAGTCGGATATCCTCTGCTGCACGCCGTCGTATGCCATGTTTATTGGTGAAACACTGCGCGAAATGGGGATCAGGCCGGACGAAATTCCCTTGCGCGCCGGCATCTTTGGCGCGGAGGCATGGAGCGAAAACATGCGCCATGAGATTGAAAAAGCGCTGGGAATCAAAGCATACGATATCTACGGACTGAGCGAAATCGCTGGGCCCGGCGTGTCCTACGAATGCGAAGAGCAAACCGGCATGCACGTTTGCGAAGACTATTTCTACCCCGAAATCATTGACCCCGATACGCTCCGGCCCCTACCGGACGGAGCGTATGGCGAGCTGGTATTCACCTGCATTGGCAAAGAAGCACTGCCGCTTGTCCGCTACCGCACGCGTGATATTTCCTGCCTGACACGGGAAAAATGCTCATGTGGGCGTACGCTTGTCAAAATGAAAAAGCCGCGTGGGCGCAGCGACGATATGCTGATTATCCGCGGCGTAAACGTATTCCCGTCACAGGTGGAGCACGTCATTTTGTCGCTTGGCATGGAACCAAACTACCAAATTGTCATTGAGCGCGAAAACAATCTTGACGCTATGACAGTCTGCATTGAGATGAGCGATAAAATGTTCAGCGACGAAATCAGCGAGATTACCGCGACCGAAAAACGGATTGCCGCGGCCATGCTTTCAACGCTGGGCGTGGGTGCAAAAGTAAAGCTTGTGGAGCCACGTACATTGCCGCGCAGCGAGGGCAAGGCGGTGCGTGTTGTGGATAAACGCAAAATTTGACTTTATAACAATTCCTGAGCATCCGTGGTGTAAATACCGAGCGAACATAAAATAGAGGAGGAATTCTCATGGAAATTCTGCAACTATCTATCTTTGCCGAGAACCGTCCGGGTCGCTTGGCGGAGCTGACTGAAAAAATAGCCTCACTGGGCATTGACGTCCGCGCACTTTCGCTGGCGGATTCCGCTGACTACGGCGTCCTGCGTCTCATTGTTGCGGAACCGGAAAAAGCACTCGCTTGCCTGCGCGCGCAGCAGCTTATGGCTACAGGTACACCTGTGCTTGGTGTTGCGGTTGATGACGACCCCGGCAGTTTTGCCAAGGTGGTGCGCGTTCTGGCGGATGCGAATATCAGCGTGGAGTACGCCTATGCTTTCCTCACGCCGACCCGCGGCAAAGCGGGGGTTATCTTGCGTGTTAAGGATAACGCCGCGGCGACCGCCGCACTGCAATTGGCAAAAATTGAGTTGCTCTCACAGGAACAGATTTTCTAAACGGCGGTCTGACTGTTTATACAAAATAAAAATTAGCCCCGGATTTCTCCGAGGCTAATTTTGTCACCGTGTTATTTTTTCAAAGCGGCCAAGTCTTTTGCAACAGTAATTTCCGCATAGCAGATTAGGTTAAAATCGTCGTCGTAACGCTCAACAATCAGCGGCGTGTTGGTTTTGCTGTCGTTCTCCAGCTCCAAGGCGTAGAAATAACGCTGAGTTTTGCCGGGATATGTTTTCTCGGTCCACTTGTATTCAAGCGCGGAGGGGTCCAAGCCCTTGAGCAGACTGGTTAGGCCTGTAAGCGGCTTCAACTCCTTGCTATCACCCTTAAGATAAAAGTACGTTATGTCAAAATTCGGCGCTGTGTCCTGAGAGCCGGTGTTCTTGTGGTCAAAATAAAGCACAACAGCCTTGTCAATGCTGCTTTCAGCAAGGTGCGCGCCCTTAAAGGTGATTGTCCCGTCGCCTATGCTGATTGTGCCGTCAGCGCTGCTCGGCTCCTCCGAAGGTGTAAACGGCTCGGCCTTGCTCGCAAGAACATCAAGTACTGTCTTCTTTTTATTATCCTCCGTCCAATAAACGTGTCCGTTCAACTGGGCGGTAACTTTGTAATATTTGTTCTTTTCAAGCGGCTTTTCCAGATTGCGCACGTCCAGCGCAAACGAATTTTCGCTGCGGGAAATATAGGCGGTCTGGTATTTGTGAACGATGTCCCCGTCCTCGTCCTCAAAGGTTTCCTCAAAAACCTCACCGGCAATATACACCGAGACGGTGAATTTTTCGGTGAGGCTCGAGCTGCGTTCCGGACTGCTTATTGCGGAATCAAGCAGTCCGTAAACCTCGTTGGGACTTTTTGTTGTTTCACCGCTGATGATCTTTTTAACGTCGCCCCAAGGTGACGGCACCACACCAAATAGCGAGGCAATGCTGTAACCTCCGAGTACCAGTACGACAAAAATCACGGAAACGATGATTGAGCCTCTTCTGCGCATATAAAACTCCTATTTCTGATAAAATTCGGGTAATTATACCACGATTATTGTCAAAAAGCAAGTATAATATATAACCTGCCGCAAGATATATTTTTCAAGTGTTTGTTCTATCAAAAACAACAAATTCAGTAATTATATCGCGAAGGCGTATATCGTCAATGTCATGGATGTTCATCATATGGTTTGCTCCTTTGTAATATTTTGTTGCGCTCATATCGAAAGGACCATTCATGGGCGGTCCGGGATTAGAAAGGCCAAGTGACCAATCTATATCACGAGGATTAAGATGTTCTTTTTGATTTCCATGGTTAGAGTAACGCGTTTCTCTGTATGCACGCCCGCCTTCTCCATAATGGGCGGCTCAGTCGTATCCTAATGGAACTTCGGATTTTTCTGATGTGCTTGGTTCGCCTAAAAAATCGCTTATCGTCTTCTTTTGAAGGTTTCCATTCTCCACCACGAAAACTACTAATTCCATTTAAAATCATCTTTTTGATTAATTATATCATCTTTTCCGCTTTTTACACGGTCAAAGCCAATAAATCGGAGATTGTTAAGGTCATCACTTGAAAAATAAAAAACGGGGATTGTCAAAAGTTTCCACTGATTGTTTCCTAAAAATTGATTTCTCAAGAAATATGGACTAATTCTATAATTTGAAATTTTCAATAGTCAATAGTCACTGCTTCCTCTTAGAATACTATAATACCTTTATTGCAGAACTTTTGTTCTGATTTGTTAAGTACCCCCTCACATTAATTTGCATTTTCTCACAAAACATGGTAAACTATTTTATCCTTAAAAAAGGGGCGTTATCATGAACAATAATTGGCTGCAAATCCCCAAGCGAATCCGGGAACTGCGCGAAGTGCTGGAGATCCCACAGGAGTCGCTTGCCCAAGCGCTGCGAGTCCCCTTGGGGGACTATATTGCAATGGAAAACGGGGAAAAGGACATCCCAATCAGCCTGCTATACAACATCGCGGAGGAACTGGGCACCGACTTCACTGTGCTTTCTACCGGCGAAGAGCCGCGCATGAACCAATATACGGTCGTCCGTCGTGGCGAAGGCGATCGCTTTGACCGCTTTGCAGGATACCATTTTGAGGGTTTGGCGGATAACTTTCAAAGCCGCGTGATGAAGCCTATGCTGGTGACGCTTGAAGCGGAGGAACCGGATCCTGAACAGGTAGTCCACAGTGGGCAGGAATTCAACTATGTGCTTGAAGGGGAAATTCTCCTCAGGCTCAGCAGTTCCAAAATAAAGCTCAATGTTGGCGATAGTGTTTACTTTAATTCCACGCTGCCGCATTCTCAAAATGCAATTGGTGGCAAAGCTCGCTTCCTGGCTGTGATTACTGACCAGGGATAGAGCTTGTTAGAAAGGATTTTTACATATGTATGAAATACTCAAGCGCTTCTGTCCGCGGACGGAATTTTCTAGTTACGATGAGATGAAGCGCAAATTCCAAATCATCGTACCGGAGGATTTCAACTTCGGTTTTGACGTCGTGGACGCATGGGCGCAGCTGGACCCGGACAAGCCTGCCTTGCTCTGGACGGACGACAGCGGCAAAATGCGCTCGTTCACCTTTGGCGATGTGCGAGCCGAAAGTAACCGCGCTGTCAACTTTCTACGCGATAAGGGAATCCGCAAAGGCGATGTGGTTATGCTCATCCTTAAGCAACGCCCAGAGGTATGGTTTTTGCTGACAGCGTTACATAAATTGGGTGCGGTAGCGCTTCCCGCAAGCTACCAATTGACACCAAAAGATTTGCGTTACCGCTTGGAGCTTTCCGAGGCGAAAATGCTTATAACAGTGAGCGACGATGATGTAGTAGCGTATGCTCAGGAGGCGCTTGAGGACAGTCCCGGCGTTAAAAATTATGCAACAGTGGGCAATAAGGCCGTCCCCGGTGCAATTGACTATCGCCGCGTGGTTGGCGCTTATTCACCGGAATATGACCGCCCAACCGGCGCGGAAAATACCACAGTTGCCGACCCAATGCTCATCTATTTTTCCAGTGGCACAACAGGCTTGCCAAAGATGGTACGGCACGATCATTCCTCTCCGCTGGGGCATATCACCAACGCGCTCTTTTGGCAACGCGTTGGCGACGGCAAGGTTCATCTGACACAAACTGACAGCGGCTGGGCAAAATTCGCCTGGGGCAAAATCTACGGTCAGTGGATTTGCGGTGCATGCATAGGCATCTACGACACAGAGAAGTTTGTCCCACAGGCCATGCTGGAAGCGATCGGGCGGCTTAAACCCTACACGTTCTGCGCTCCGGCAACGATCTACCGCTTCCTCATCAAGGAGGATCTAAGCGGGTACGATTTCAGTTATATCAGTCATGCAAGCCTTGCCGGCGAGCCGCTTAATCCGGAGGTTTTCCGTCAGATTGAGACAAAAACCGCTCTGCGGATTTACGAAGGCTTTGGACAGAGCGAGGGCAGCGTCTTGCTGGCAAATTTTCCGTGGGACAAAATACGCCCGGGAAGTATGGGCAAGCCTTCACCCATTTACAATATCTTTCTGATGCGCGAGGATGGCACTGCCTGTGAGGACGGCGAAGTGGGCGCAATTTGCATCCGTAACGCACGCGATAAGCACCCAACAGGTCTGTTCCGCGAATACTGGAAGGATACGGCGGCAACTGACAAAGCGTTCGCATATGGTCACTACAGCACCGGCGATACTGCTTGGCGTGACGCGGATGGCTACTATTGGTTCGTTGGGCGCAACGACGACGTGATTAAGTGCTCGGGCTACCGCATTGGACCGTTTGAGGTGGAAAGCGCGCTGATGGAGCACCCGAGTGTGCTTGAATGTGCCGTCACCGCATATCCCGACCCGTTGCGTGGTGAGGTTGTGAAGGCGACTATTGTGCTGGCGCGCGGCTTTACGGGCAGTGATGATCTGAAAAAAGAACTGCAGAACTTAGTCAAGCATGTGACTGCGCCGTATAAATATCCACGTGTGGTGGAATTTGTGGACGAACTGCCCAAAACCAGCAGCGGTAAAATCAGGCGCACGGCAATTCGCGCGGCGGATATGCAAAAACTGCAGGTGAGCAAATAAAAAATATGTAATTTAATATAGAGGTGCAACAAGTGCTGCGCCTCTATTATTTTTGCAGCTTTGCGCGGCAGTTGTGCCTTAGAGCGGCAAATCCTTCTCCTTAAACACTTTAATGCCGATTGTATACAGCGCAACGCCCAGTGCGGCCAGTATTGCGAATTGCGGCCAGAATGTGCCGCCGCCCGTGATACTGTCGGGGTCAAACAGCGTGTTTAGTGACAGATATTTGAAATTCTCAAGGCTGCTGCTGACCTGCGACATGATTTGGAAGATGAAAAACGCAACCGGAATTCCTGCGCCAAGCGCCAGCGAGTTCTTTGACAGATTAAATACACAGGAGAACAGGAAAGAAATTCCGGCTATAGCAAACATCAGCAGGAAAACACCGAGATTCAGCAATAAGTAGTCCTTTACGCTGAAAGCAATCCCTTTGTCCAGCGCGATTTCATCATTTGCGAGCTGTCCGTTAATAATTTTCAAAAACGCGGTTTCATTCATTTCGACAATCGCCTCTGTGGACGTTCCACTAGGGAGCGTTTCAGCAGGAACCAAGGCGGCAGCCTGTGCGGCGGCGGTCAGCGCCGTTGGGTTTGCCTTGATTTTGCCCATATTCGTCGCTAGATCGCCGGGATCAACATCCAACACCACAGCGGCGGCGGTTATGCCTGCCATAAACTTAGTTTGCATTTCTCTGGATTGTTCGGCGGAGAGAGTGTGCTCTGTGGCCATGACTTGAGAAAGCTGCGCGCTGTATACTGCAGATTCTATGCCCATTACATCCGCAGCGGCTTTCAATGCTTCCTCATTCTTTATAATGAGTGTGAGGTCAACGCTCACTTTGTCCGCATTAACACCCAATACCTCTGCGGCAGCTTCATACGCCTTATTGCTGAGTTTTTGATTCAGATAAGTGATGTATACGTCCTCTTTGATGCCCCGCGCCTCGGATCCGGCCTTCACGGCTGCTTCATTGTTCAAAATGAGTGTGAGATCATCCGCAACCGCATCCTTATCCAGATTCAGTACCTCAGTCACCGCTTTCACATCCTTGGTATAATCCGTTCCCCAAAGACCGTGATGGGCAATCTGTATCGTGGAAAGTCCGACAACAGTAATAACCATAAACATACAGAAAACGCTTGAAATCAAGTAGAGCGCCTGTGTGCGCACAACCTTTGTGCGTTTGATCGGCGTGGATAACAGGTATGCCATAGAGCCGCGGTCCACCTGTGAAGCTACAAGTGTGTTTGCAGTCATAATCACAAAAATCAGCGAGAGAATAATGCCCTGCATCCCATAAAAGCTCTGCCCAAGCATACCGAGCAGGGAGGTCATGCCGTCCATGCGGTCGCCCATCATGTCTGCCATGCCCGGCATATCCTTCACCATATCCATCATGCTCTGAATCATTTTGGGGTCGTACACCACGATGACCAAGGCGCTCAGGACGGCCATAATCGCGGTGAAAATGGCCCAAAGCTTCCAGTTGGAGCGAAGCGTCTGCTTAAAAATCGTTTTAGAAAACATAATAAATTCCTCCCTTAATAAAGGCTCTTGAAATATTTCTCAAGAGAGTATTTGATCTCGGCGATGAACTTAACCCGGTAGCGTTTGAGCACACCCGTGAATCGGTCGATTTCATTGTCATGCACGTTTACCAGCACTTGGTTCTGTGCTTCACGCCGCTCCGAAAATTCAAAAGCTTCGGCAATGAAGCGCCGGTAATCTTCGTTGAACAAAAATTCAATCTTATAGACTTTATCTTGGTTATGCTTGATTTCGCGGGTAGCTTTTACTGCGATGATTTTCCCGTCCTTAATCAGCGCTACCTTGTCACAGGTGTCCTCCACTTCCTCAAACATGTGGCTGGACATGAAAATTGTCTTGCCCTTTTTCTTTTCGTCATTCAAAATGTCCACAAACTCCGCCCGCATAAGTGGGTCAAGCCCTGTTGTTGGTTCATCCATGATGAGGATTTCTGAATCGGCCATAAAAGCGGCGACAATAGCCGTCTTTTGCTTCATGCCTTTTGACATGCGTTTTAGATTGGCAGTTGGGTCAAGCTGGAGCTTTCCTATCATGGACTCTGCATAAGACGTGTCGGCGAGTCCCAAAAGCTCTGCCTGCCGCCGCAAGAATTCGGTTCCTGTGGGCGCATCCGGAAAGGCGATTTCGCCGGGAATATAGCCCACCATTCTTTTAATTTCAGCGGAATCATTCCATGAATCCAGACCTCCTATCGCAGCACTTCCGCTGTCCGGCTTCAAAAAGCCCATCATTTGCCGGATGAGGGTGGTTTTACCCGCACCGTTAGTGCCAACAAAGCCGAATACCTCGCCCTTTTCGATAAACAGGCTTACGTCAAAATTGCCGCGTCCGTCGCCGTAATCCTTTGTAATGTTCCTTATTTCAATTAACGGCATTTGCGCCACCTCCTTCCATGTTTTGATTCCTGTCATAAAACTCCATAAAATAATCCTCCAAGGTGAACTTGATTTCGGAGAAGAAAAGCAGATGATAGTCCGAAAGAATGGCAATCAGATCATTGACGTCCGCATCGTTAATCAGCACCCTTGCTTGATTCCGATGACGTTTTACCGAAATGACGTCCAGCTTTTTCGGGTACTCCGCCTGCTCGCGGAAACGTTCAAATTCTTCTTTGGACGCAAATCCGATTTTGAAAATCTTACTCTCACTGTGCCGCAGGTCATTGGCCACAAAGGTGGAAACTAAACGCCCCTCTTTGATGATTGAAATGCGGTCACAGGTCGCGTCCACTTCGGAAAAGATGTGAGAGGACAGCAAAATGGTTTTTCCTCGCTCCTTTTCCTCTAAGATGAAGTTAATGAATGTGTCCTGCATCATGGGGTCAAGTCCGCTGGTCGGCTCATCCAACACCAGTATTTGCGGGTCATGCATGAACGCGGTGACAATGGCCAGCTTGCGCTTCATGCCCAATGACATTCGCTTTAGTCCGCCTGATGGCTCCAACTCAAACTTCTTGATGAGCGTTTCGGTGTAAGACATATCTGTCATACTCCGCAGTTCCGCCATCATTTTGATGAACTGTGTTCCGGTGAGTGACTCTGGCAATGCGATTTCACCCGGCAGATACCCTACATCCTTTTGAATGACATAATGATTTGCCCAACTATCCAGCCCATTTACCGAAGTGTGACCCTTCTGCGGGCGAGAGAAGCCCATAATGTGGCGTATCGTTGTCGTTTTCCCAGCCCCGTTAGGACCGAGAAAACCAAAGACTTCGCCTTTGTTTACCTCAAAAGATACATCGAATACCCCACGGTTGTGTCCGTAATCCTTTGTCAGATGCTCAATTTGCAATACTGACATTGCAATACCTCCTAAATTAATTTACATGATTGAATTCATTCACGAACTTTGCAAATGAAAATGACTGCCGACTTACCGAGGCGGCATTGGCTCCACATCCAAAATACGGAAAATAATATTTGCGAATGCTTGAGTTTTAGCTTCATCAGGCGCCTCAGAATCGGGAAGCCCGATTAGTCCGCTGAAGCCCTGTAATATGAATACGGCGGTTTCTTTCGGATATTCACAGTTCCACGAGCCATCAGCATTTCCACGCTCAATCAGTGAGAACAAGAGTGGCAGGATGGATGCTGTCATTTTTTGGGTGCAATACTCAAGAATCGCCCGGTCGCTCTTTAGGCTTGGAATTAACTTGTCGTGCGCTTCAAAGTCTAGACGGCAATTAAAAAGCAACGTCAATCCCTCAAGCGCAGAAGCACTGTTGGTTTCCATTTTTTGCTTCATTCTTTCAGTTTGTCCTGCAGCTATTTGGTCAATGACAGCGTATAAAATATCTCTTTTTGACTTGAAATAGTGATAAACAAGCCCTTGCGCCGCGTTCATTCTGTTTGAAATATCCGCCACTTGGGTTTTATCAAACCCTTTTTCTTTGAACGACTTCTGCGCGGTATCAATAATTTCCTGCCGCCGTTCTTCAACCGGTTTAGTAATCCTTGACACAGGAAGACCTCCTTTCAGTTCGCCAATCGCTCTGCAGCTTTTTTCGGCCAAACAGTCAAAGCAATTCATCGATTGCTTCACTAGTATAACATATTGAATGAATTCAGTCAATAATCTTTCAAAAATAAAATGTAAACATTTTGTGACTGTGTTGCTGTCCATCTGAATCG
Organism: Oscillospiraceae bacterium; assembly: GCA_031267965.1. GTDB lineage: Bacteria > Bacillota > Clostridia > Oscillospirales > Acutalibacteraceae > WRKY01. The sequence continues at coordinate 48,952 of JAIRYC010000095.1, forward strand.
TATCATGTCGCCAATTTGCGATTTTCATCGACCAAATGACAGGCAAACCTTCCCACCCTATGACCGCTGGCGGTGGGTGACGCCGACTGCCCCGGCGCAGATTCTATATCAAAAAATGAGCCTATCACGCCTAAGATACGGCCCATTTCAAAAAAATTGTATGATTTTAAGAGGGCCGGCACTTAAGCGGCCCTCAACATTCAGGTTATCAAGGAACATCAACCATAACACAAAAATCTCAATCAAAGCACTTGTTTTACAGTGTCTTTTACGGATTTCCAATCATTGGCAAGGGCGTTTTTGATCGCCGATACTATTTATCCGGGATTATATGCTTGGCTTGGCTTCTCTTCAGGAACCGCAGTCTCTCCTTCCTCTGGGAAGGCGTTTGGCGGGTCAATGACCGGCGGAGCGATTTTTGGCTGTGGTGCATCAGGGAGAGTGGTTTTATCTAAATCAATTGTGCCCAGCCGCTTGGCAGTCTTCAGATCAAAGCTGAAGAGTTTGCCGTATTGCCGCGTATAAATTGTGTTGTCCACGTACGTCGCCCGTTCCGCGGCATAGTTGGTGTTATTAGTGTACCAGTTGCCGTAATCGTATTCGCCATTGCCCGGGCCGCTCTCCAAATAAGCGCTGTAGTTTAAGGCCTTGACGAGCTTACCGTCTTTCACACGGAAGGTATAGAGTAGAAACTCCTGTTCCGATTTTGTGATGTGCCCATCATAAATCGTGTATTCTGTAGAGGTTCGATATATCGGCAAACCGAAAAGTCCTTCTTCCGGATAACTGAAAAATGCCTTATGATCCCACTGGGCGTCGGTGCTATAATTTTTAGTTACTTCCGTCGATTTTTTGCCGGCGACGGCAGTTGTGTAATTCTCAAAAATTATGCTGTTCACTTCTTTTGGCTTCTTTGGGTCCCGCACGTCAAACAGGCTGAGCTTTATGCCGCCTGTAGCGCCTTTTTCGTTACCGGGAACACCTACGCCCAACAGCCAGCCGTCGCCAACGGGGTGCAGGTAGGACGAAAAGCCCGGGATCTTAAGTTCACCCACAACCTTGGGTTTGTTTGCGTTCGCTAAATCCAGAACAAACAACGGATCGGTTTGCAAAAAGGTGACGACGTAGCCGGTTGCGCCCACAAAACGCACAGACTGTATTTGCTCACCGGGCGCGACGTTATTCACTTGGCCAATGGTTTTTAGCTTGCTATCCAGCACAAAGACCGCGTTGGCTTGATCACGGAGCATTTTGCCTTCTTGGTATTCCTCATACTTACTGCCGTCTGGAGTCGTGTGCGTTGTTTCTTTGCTAGGTGCGTAAACCGGGTCTAACTGTGTGGCAATACGCAGATTACCCTGATATTCGTCCATGCTGAATTGATTGAGAGTGCGCCCAGGCACCGATCCAGAACAGATAAGGCGCGGCTTGCCGTCCAGCGCAAACTTATAAATCTCCGTTTCGGTCTGGCTCTTATTATCATAGGTTGTGCGGCCCACATACAGTGTGTCGCCGGAGCAGTAGAGGTTCTCACCGGCACCCAGCACAGCACAATGCTCAGCGTTTAATTCCTTGGCGTTCAAGTCAAGGTTGGCCACTACCAAATAAGATGGCGTTGGGCTGTTGACGGTGCTGTAGATCTTATCCAGCGTAAGATTTTCCTCTTTGCCGTTTTTAAGAATTTGCGGATACATATCACGCGACGGAGTAAACCCTTGGCTCCAAATTTGCACGGCTGAGGTCGTCGTCACGGTGATGCGCCCGTTATACAGGCGGCTGGAAAGATGTGTGCCATCCTGACCGGAGGTGTAGAGCAGCTGAGGATTTTCACCATCTGCGTCAGAATAAACACGGACAATGGTGCGTATTTTCTGATTGTTGTATTCAAATACCTGCCCTTGCAGAAAATACCCCTGCGTTTGACTGATGACGATGAGCTTGCCCTTGTGCAGGAACATGCCAACGACTTCCTCGCACTCATTCACATAGCGCCAGCCTTGGTAGACGATAATGGGGCTAATTTCCTTCATTTTACCACCAGGCAGTAGTTGCACGCGGCGCACGCCAACAGTCACGGTTTGCTTATCGTCCTCGCCGCTCACATGCCCGGGCGAGGCAATAAATAGCGTCTTGCCGCTGTTTTTGATGATATCCTGCTCGTCAATATCGGCAATCTGGTTGTTTGTTTGCCCAACAGCTTGATTTTGGACGTTTTGTTGCGCACTGTCACCGCCGGTCGGATTGCTTCTTGGTGAAGTATCTATCGCTACTTCGTTGGATTCGGCATTAGGTGGAGAGCTATTCTCGAAGTAGTTGTAGTTGCCGCTGGATTTATTGCTAAAAATTCCGTCAAAAACGCCGCCGTATTGCTTGCGCAGCGCATCCCAAACAGTGCCGTTGCCGCTATCTTTAAACCAGCGGAACAGAGCTTCCAACTCAGCCTCGCTCTGCGGGTGGACTGCAAGCTTATCCTCGGCACTGCTTTCAACCCAATCGGGCGGAGCGGGCGTTTTAAGCGTCAATCCGGTGGAATACAGCGCGGCGCCTAGCGCAACGCAGAACACCAGAACCGCCGCAACGGCGGAAATCATAGGCTTTTTCCAATGGATTTTGTATTTACGCGGCTGGGTGAACTGTTCCCACTGTACGGTGTTGTCGGTCTCTTTTGGTGAAATGCGGGTCGGTATTTGGGTATCGTGCAACGCGGCGCGGAATTCACGGCGCAGGCGCTGTGCTGTGTGGATATCTTTACGATTCATAAGGTGACCTCCGGTCCTGTGTGTCTGGTAAAAAAATTGATATGATTGTTCTGCATAATGGGAAAGGATATATGTTTACTCATCTTCGTCAAGATATTGGCGGATTTTTGCCAGCGCCCGCGAGCGTTTGGAGCGCAGTGTACCGTGGTTTATGCTCAATGCGGCGGCGGCTTCCTTGCCAGAGAGTCCGGTGAGCACGCACAGCATTACAATTTCGCGCTCGTCATATGGTAAAGCGTTGAGCGCGTTGCGGGTTTCCTGTGAAAGCATAATGCTGTCCGGCGCGGCAGTGTCAGGGATTATTTCATCGCCCAACGACCGAACGCGGCCTTCTGATCGGATAATTGTGCGGCAGCGGTTTGCTAGAATCTTAAAAAGCCACTTTTCAAAGCTAGGTTCACTGTGCAAAGAAGCCATCTGACGCCAAGCAACAAGCACACTATCCTGTACGGCTTCTTCCGCCAGCGCACCGGAGCGCAGACAGATACACGCGTAGGCGTAAAGGCGCTTATGGTACAACTGGTAAAGCTCCCCGAAGGCCAGGGAACTGCCTTCTTTTGCCTGCCGCACCAAACTTGTTTGGGGCATGTTGTTGCTCCTTGTGTTGGTTTTGCTGTCCGCACTATGGGCTTTTGTATGAACAGAGTGGGGAAACGGCTGTTTTGTTGCGTAAAGTGATAAATTTAAACGTTTATTTGCTATCTCTATTATAAACGATGGACGTGTATAAGTAAAGCTGATGAACATTAGTCGACACAAAAACAGGACGCAGCATATTCGCAATACTGCGTCTCGTTGTAAAACTGTATCAAGTTGCGGTCTTTCAATCTACGCTGCGGGCGCAAGCATCTCCGCCGTCTGCCGTACCGCAAGTGCGTCTGCTGTTTCGAGCATTGTTTCGGCAAAAATGCCATAACCCTGCAACGGGTTGTTGACAAACACATGCGTCACCGCACCAACCAGCATGCCATCCTGTAAAATAGGGCTGCCGCTCATACCCTGCACAATACCGCCCGTCAAGGCGATCAATTCCGGGTCGGAGACCTGAATAATCAGGTTCTTTCGGCTCCCCGCGCTGATTGGGTACACTTTTTTTATTTCTGCGTCAAAGCAGCGCGCTTTGCCATCGTCCACGGTGGCCATAATTTGCGCTTTGCCCGTTTTGACCTCCTGCTTTAGTGCGACAGGCAGCTTCAATGGTTCATCGCCCGGCGATTGGTATAGCTTGCCATAAACGCCCGTATCTCCATTTTGTAACAGCCCTGCAAACGATGAACCGTTAAACACGCCGCAAAGCTCACCAGTCTTGCCGTTTATACCCTTATAGCAACCCTTTACCAGAGCTGGAACCGCTTCGCCCGCACTGATTGGAATTACCGCGCCACTGTCCACATCACAGATTGCGTGCCCCAAGCCCGCAAGCATGTTCGTTTGCGGGTCGGTGAATGTTACAGTGCCAATGCCTGCCGAAGAATCACGCACCCAAATCCCCGCCTTGTATGTGCCGTCGCTGCACCTGGCAGGCGCCAATGTCAGCGTTTTTTGTGAACCTTCGCGCTCAATCAGCAGAGAGAGGTTCTTGCCGCCGCTTGCAGAAACCGCCTCTGATACCTGCGTGTTGCGTGTTACAGCTGTGCCGTCAATCTCAAGAAGAAGATCGCCCGGGCGCAGGTCAGCATGCACCGCAGGGCTTTGCTTACCCTCAACGCCCGCAACGCTGTCAACCGCCACGACCACTACGCCTTTTGCGTAAAGCTTAAGACCAAAAACCTGTCCGCCGGGTATAACATATCGTCGCTGGTTGGCCTGTGCAGAGGCATTTTTGACCGGAAATAGTCCGAACAAACGCATTTGGGAAGTATTTACAGCACTGCCAGAAACAACTGCTCCCACTGTTGTGTTTTTGGATGAACTTGTCAATACCGAAAAGAAAGGCTCCACAGTTTGCAAATAAAGCCCACCTTCTGGTAAAAGCAACTGCGCGTAAAACATCAGGCAGAATAAAGGCAAAAGCAGCGTTGCGGCGACGAGGCTCACACTGCGCAGAAGCCTGCGCATATATAACACACCCTTTCTGCGCAAAGAGAGCGCATGAAAAGATTGTGCCCGGAAGGGATCAGAATTATGAATTGGTGGAATTTGGAAGATAATTTTACATGATTTCTGGCGCAGCTTTTAGCATTTCTATTCTCAAACAAAAAGCTCCATACATATGGCAATATTAACAAAGCAACAGGAAGACATAATGCTATACGAAGCTATACAGAGGACTATAGAGGGTGAAGACTCCGTGATCATTAAATCGGCAACGTTGGCAAATTATCTGTATCAGTATATTTTGAAGTCTGGAAGAAATATATCTTACACTTTACTCGACAAAATTATTGAAGATAATATTAGCTTAGATATAACAGACAAAGTAAACGAATACGTATATAGCAACTTTGGTCATGGAACTAATGACCTCAATATTGTGACAAGAGCTTAGTTTTGGCGTAGATTGCGTAAGATCTAAGAAAGCGGGCAATTATGGCTGATGTTTTTGATAGTAAAAAGAGTTCTGAAATAATGAAAAGAGTTCATTCTAAAAACAATAAATCGACAGAACTAAAGCTGATGCAGATATTTGATGAAAATCATATAATCGGTTGGAAAAGAAACTATCCAGTAAAAGGTCATCCTGATTTTGTCTTTCTTGATAAGAAAGTCGCTATTTTTGTTGACGGTTGTTTTTGGCATGGACACGATTGCAGAAATACGCGACCTTCTGATAATTCGGAATATTGGTCAAAAAAGCGAGAACGGAATATAAAACATGATGAGGAAATAACAGCTTTATTTGAACGGCGAAAATGGCAAGTTATACGCATTTGGGAGTGCGAACTAAAGAAAAAGAACAGAGATATTCTTATAGAGAAATTTAATTGTTGCCAGTAACATTTTGGCAAAAAACTCAGAGAAACATCCATTTTTCTCGCGCAAAAATAGAGAAGCAGTTATTTGTATATCATGCTATTGTTTTTATAATTTGAGCGTAGAAAAAACGTAAAAATCATGCTATAATTAATTTGTTGATAACAGAAGTTCGGCACATACCGTATGAGATGAATAATTGTAATCAAAATTAGTAGTAACACTTTGGTTGCTGTTGAGCTTAGTGATAATAGAAGATACAAGTCCTGCCTTTTCTTTGAGTTCACGCTTTTTCATGTCCCGGTCTATCAGCAATTCCCACAATCTTTTATAGCTTACACCCCCATATGCTCCAACTCCATTTTTACACTTCAATTCTCGCTTCCGTTGTCTTTGGAGAGTACGTTTACAATAAACCCAGTCAACATTGTGGTTTGACCAATCCACTATCCCTTAATTACCTCCGCCAGTGCCCGCCCCAGTAAGCGCCCGCTATACGCCGCTTCATCTAGTGTATTTGAATCCGTGCCGATTTCCACCAGCAAATTGTTCTTGCCTATATCCATATTATAAACCCGCTGACAAAAAAATACCGGGCGCGCCAATCCAGGGTAATTATCCGCAAGCGCCTTCTGCAAATGCAACGCAAATGTCAGATTACCCTTCCAGTTTGCAAAATGAGTGATGCTGCCCTCCTCTGCACCGGTGACAATCATCAGTTGTGCCGCCTTTTTGCCGTTAATCTCTGTGACCGGTTTTTGGCGCGTAGCTTCAGAGCGAATCGCATCGCGGTGAATATCCAAAATAACCTGTATCTCCGGATGCTCCTCAAGGTGCTTTTTTATGGTAACTGCCGAGCGTGAATACGAGCCGTTATATGATGTGTCGTGAATCTTTGTGTCATGAATAACAGTGTATCCGGCCTGCTCCAATTGGGCGGCAATTTCATCCCCTACACGCGCCATATTACGCGCCGGGTCGTTGCTGCGCCCACTGTCCTCTGCGGTAAAATAGTCCTTATCAAAGAGCATATAGCTCTCCGTTGTGTGGGTATGAAAAATTAATACGGCCGGCTTTTTTTTGTTTTTTACCTTGATATCCGTTTTTTTTGCCAGCTCTGCCTTAATGTCAACTGACTTCGTTTCCGTTGTGTTTTTAACCCGCACATTACCAAATATATTTGTCGCGCCCGCATTGGAAAAATCGCCTTCAATCACCGAGCCGAGCTTTTTGGCTTTTGCAGCAGACTCCGCTTGGGCAGCAAGTGCAGCAATATCCGCCGGCGTTGCGCTCAAGTCCGGTGCCTTTGCGCTGACTGTAAAATCCGGTTGCTTTGGCGGCTCATTGGCGGGCGGATGCGTTTGTATAACGCTGTTTTCTTCCATCTGTGTTGTTGGCGGCGGCGGTGTGTTTTCAGGTATGGGTGTACTCGGTGAAGCATACGGCTCATCGGGTTCCTCACCGTGGAGCAGTACCTGAATTCCGCCGCTGGGAACTGCAAGGCCGGTACCCAACAGTGCGGCATTCTCCAGCCCGCGCCCCCAAAAGAGCAACACCGCCGGTAGCAATATGGCGGCAAGTGCAGCAAGCAAGCCGCTGCCGCGTTTTTTGTTTTGCATAGCACAGCCCCAATGTTGTGGTCTGTGCCATATTTATGGCGTTGGCGTTGCGCTTATGACAACCAAGGCGAGCCGGACACTTATCACAATGCCAGCAAAATTGTCCCGGCGGTAATCAGCAAACCGCCAATAATGCCTTTACCCCCAACGTTTTCGCGCAGGATCACCGCCGCCAACACCATAGATATAACCACGGATAGCTTGTCAATCGGCACAACCTTTGAGGCGCTGCCAAGCTGCAGCGCCTTATAGAAAAACAGCCACGAAAGCCCCGTCGCAAGCCCGGAGAGCACCAAAAACAACCAGCTTTTTTGTGATATATCCGCAATATTGTGCTGTTTGCCAGTCAAAAATACAATGCCCCATGCCATTAACAAAACAACCGCCGTACGGATTGCCGTCGCGAGGTTGGTGTCCAAACCATTCAGCCCGGCTTTTGCCAGGATTGAGGTCGCCGCCGCAAACAGCGCAGACAGGATTGCGTAAATAATCCACATGACGGCTCAGCTCCGCATCTTGCTTCGTATGCTTTCCAACCTGTTCAACGCTTCAATTAGGGTTTCTTCTTTTTTAGCAAAATGGAAGCGGATCATGTTCTGCACGTCCTCGCGGAAAAAGCTTGACCCCGGCACCGCGCCAACGCCCACATGCTCTGCGAGCTTTTCGCAGAACGCAAGGTCACTCGCGCAGTCAAATTCGCTGATATCCGCCATGACATAATACGCGCCTTGCGGCTCGGCAAACGGCAAGCCGATCGCTCGCAGACCATCAAGGAAAAGCTTTCGCTTAGCCGTGTAGACGGACGTAAGCTCGTCATAGTAATGCTGTTCAAAACGCAGTGCTGTGACTGCTGCCGCCTGCAATGGAGCTGCCGCACCCACTGTCAGGAAGTCATGCACCTTGCGCGCGGTTTCCGTCACTTCCGGCGGCGCGATGATGTAACCCAGCCGCCAGCCGGTAATGCTGTACGTTTTGGAGAGCGACGAGCAGGAGAGCGTGCGCGCCCGCATTCCCGGCAGTGACGCAAAATATGTGTGCACATGCGGCGCATAGAGAATGTGCTCATAAACCTCGTCAGTGATTATGTATGTATCGTGCTTTTCGGCAAGCTGCGCAATGAACGCCAACTCCGCCCGCGTGAAAACCTTGCCGGTCGGGTTGCCGGGATTGCAGAGAATCAGCGCTTTGGGCTTTTGCGCAAACGCCGCCTCAAGCTCATTTTGACGGAAATTGAATTCCGGAGGATGAAGCGGTACATAAATCGGCTCCGCGCCGGAGAGAATCGCATCCGCGCCATAATTTTCATAGAAAGGAGAGAATACGATCACCTTGTCGCCTAGGTTGCAAACAGTCGTCATCGCGCACATCATCGCTTCCGTACTGCCACAGGTGACGACGATTTCCGTCTCTGGGTCAATCTCAAAACCCATCAGGCGCGACTGCTTTTCGGCAAGCGCCTGCCGAAAGTCCTGTGCACCCCAAGTGAGCGCATATTGGTGCGGACCCGTTGCTGCCAAATCCGCAAGGACGGCGGTAAGGGCGGCGGGCGGGTCAAAGTCCGGAAAGCCTTGCGAGAGGTTCACCGCATTATATTGGTTGGAGATACGCGTCATACGGCGGATGACGGAATCTGTGAATCCAGCTGTGCGGACTGATAGCGGCTGCATCATTTTCCCCTTAGTCTAGTTTGTCTATAGGTGCTTGCAATTGATTATTCCACGCATTATGCCCGGCATTCTGCGGCGTCATGCTTTAATTGAACCGTCAGTTCCTCGGCATTCGCAAAGGTGCGCTCCTCACGCGTGAAGCGTAATAGCGCCAACGGCAGGTTTTGACCATACAGATCGCCGGAAAACCCGAAGATATGCGTTTCGCTGATAAGCTTGCCACCCTCAAAGGTAGGGCGCAGACCAATGTTTGTCATGGCGGAATATAATTTGCCGCCAACCTCTGCACGGGAAGCATAAACGCCCCTGCGCGGCACGAGGAATCCCACCGGGAAGGACTGGTTAGCTGTAGGATAGCCCAGCAAGCGCCCGCGCGCATCGCCATGCAGCACAGGAAAATCATAACCAAACGCGCGCCCAAGCATGTCGTTTGCAACGGCAATCTGCCCAGCAAGCAATACTTCGCGGATTCGCGTGGCACTTACAGGCACACCGTCGAAAAGAATTGGCGGAACAATGCGGCACGCAATCCCTGCGGTTTTGCAAAGCCGGAAAAGAATATCCGTGTCTCCGGCGGCATGAGAACCAAAACGGTAATTATAACCACAGATAACGCCTGTTGCAGCAAGCTTTTTCAAAAGGATTTCTGTGACGAATTGCTGCGGAGAAATCCCACGCAACTCGGCGAATGGCAGGACTATCGGCTTAATGCCCATTTTGCGCAAAAAAACGTCACGGGTTTCGTCAGTCAGCAGACGCAACGGTTGTATGCCGGCAATAGTGCACCGCGGGTGCACATCAAACAACAGGCAATGCGTCGCGGGCAGTTCCGCGTCACGCAGAACTGCCGTGTGTCCAATATGCAGCCCGTCAAAGCTCCCAAGGGCAATATTTCGGCTCAACGGATTACCTCCGTTATTGCGGCAAAACGCTGTTCAAAAACTGCCGCGTGCGTGGATTCTGCGGATTGGTGAATATCTCCTCCGGCGGCCCGTCCTCGGCAACAATGCCGTCCGCCATAAACAACACCCTGTCGGCAACTTCGCGGGCAAAACCCATCTCATGGCTAACGACCAGCATCGTCATACCCTCGGACGCAAGCTGCTTCATAACAGCGAGCACACCGCCCACAAGCTCCGGATCAAGCGCGCTTGTCGGCTCATCAAAGAGCATGATCTTCGGCTCCATAGAGAGAGCACGGGCAATCGCCACACGCTGCTGCTGACCACCGGAGAGCCGTGACGGGTATTCGTCCGCCTTCTCCGCCAACCCAACCTTGTCAAGTAGGTTGCGGGCGGTTTCTTCAGCCTGCTCTTTGGATATTTTTTTGACCTGTATAGGCGCAAGCGTTATGTTTTGCAGCACAGTTTTATGCAGGAACAGGTTAAATGACTGAAAGACCATGCCCATTTGCAACAGGAGACGCTTATAATCCTCCTTGCTTGCCCTTTCAACTGTGGCGTTGCTCTCGCGGTGAAGGAGGAGCTGCTCTTCAATAAGGATTTTTCCGCTGTCGATCGTTTCCAACTGGTTCAGGGAGCGCAGAAACGTACTTTTGCCAGCACCGGACGGGCCGATTATACAAATAACCTCGCCCTGCTGCACAGTTACGTTAATATCTTGCAAAACGTGCAGGGCGCCAAAGCTTTTGAACAAGCTTTCTGTCTGAACCATCACCATAGCGGTTTTACTCCTAAACATATTATTCGTGCTCTGCGAGTTTTTTCTCAATTTTATTAAATATGATCGTGAAAAATGCGGAGAGAACCAAATAGATTAGCATAGCGGGTATGTAAACAAGCTGGCTCTCCCTTAGGGTTGAGATTTGCCTGGTCTGGTAGGTCAAATCCATCAAAGAAATAATGGACACGAGCGAGGTATCTTTGAGGACCATAACAAACTCGTTGCACACCGGCGGCACCATGCGGCGGTATGCCTGCGGAATTACAATCAACCGCATGCCTTGCCCATATGTTAAACCAAGAGAGCGTGCCGCTTCCATCTGCCCTTTTGGTATGGACTGGATAGCTGCGCGGATGATCTCCGCCAGATATGCCGCAATGTTAAGGCTAAAGGCAAAATACGCGGCAAAAAAGCGGTTGTTCAGCGGGCTATTATTCAGGGCATTGGCAAAGCCGTCCCAAAACCAGCCTTGCAACCCAGGGTTGTCTGTAATGCTTACCGCAACGCCTTGCAGCATTTTTTGCACTGTGTAATAGATAAAAAACAGTTGCAGCAACAGCGGCGTGCCGCGAAAGAAGAAGACATATGCCGAACTCAAGCTGCGAATAACGCGCTTTTTGCTGAGCTTGCCCAGAGCAAGAAACACGCCCAAGAAAATAGCAGTCGTCACAGAAGCGGCGGTCAGTTCCAGAGTGATTGCAGTGGACTCCAGCAGGGCAGGCAACCAGCCCCAGATTTTTTGAAGAGCTTCCAGCATTCAACAATCCTTTAATAACAACGATAAATCTGTGTGTGTCCATCTAAAACACACACGAACCCATGTATCGGTCAATATTTTACCATGTGTGGCGAGCAATGTCAATCCATAGAACAATTTGGCGGACAATTAGTTTTTTGTTTTCTTGCGCGCATGGGAAGCAAGTGCCATTAAGGCGCCGCAAAGCACAAACAGCGTCGACCAAAATACAAGGTGCGCGGAATCCCCCGTGCCTGGCTGATTGTTGCCGTTTTCGCCCAACATGTCACCGTCCTTGAACCGCGTGGACTGCTGTTCGGACAGATCACTCCGCGCAGTCGTTGTTTCGTGCAAGTTGCCGCTTGACTCTATAGTTTTCAAGACGGTAGTTTCCGGCGCGGCTTCAGTTTTGGGCAAAGTGACAACCGCTGTAATTCCAGCGCTTGATCCATTTATTGTTGCAGATGCAGTAGTTGGTTTTTCTATGTTTGTAAAATGAATCGTTGACAGTGCTGTTGTGGACACAAATGTAGTCAGCGACTCGGTTTCTGCTGCCGACGTAGTTGTCGGTTCTGTGGTCGACTCCAAAGTTGTCGGCAATTCTGTGGTAGGCGCCAATGTCGTTGGCGGTTCCGCAGAGGGCAACAACGTAGTCGGTGGTTCAGTTGTCAGCACAGGCGTCGTCGGCGCTTCTGTCATCAGCACAGGCGTCGTTGGCGGTTCGGTGGTTAATTCCGCAGTGGTCGTCGGCGTGGTTGTCGTATCAGCAATCGTAGTTGTGGGCGCGGTCGTGCTCGACTGCACAATTACCTTGCCATTCGTGACGGCAAACGGCACATTCTCTAAATCAATATTATATGTGTTTTCCCAATCATAACTGACACTGACCGCCGCATTGCCAAGCGGCGCGCCGGCCCTCACTTCAAACTCCAGCGTATAAAGCACACCGTTGGCGGCGGTATTCTTTGCGGCACTGCTGTCGAGATAATTAATTTTATAGGGGACGGCGCCTAATTTGTTCCCGGCAGACATTAATTTTGTGTTAAAAATAGCGCCATTTGCAACTTTCGTCAACCTCAGGCGTGTAGTGTCATAATTAATATCGGTGAAAAGTGAGATAACGCCGGGATTATTTGCTACCATGACAGTAACTTCGACATTTTCACCTTCACTGGCGTTCGCATCACCAACGGTGATTGCCGGGTTTGGCGCGGCAATCACAACCGCAACACTGGCAGAAATCGCTAAAATCGTTGCCGCTAACACCATCGCCAACCATTTTGAGCGAATATAATTTACATATTTCACAGCATTCACCCTCTTGATTTTTATGAAATTAAGTTGTTGTAGTATATCACAAATTTTACGGTAAAACAAGGTAAAAATTCATTTTTCGACAAATTTCTTCAAAATGCTGTTTAAAAATGAATGACAACATTTTGTATAATTACTCCATGCTCTTTATGCAACTAAATGCCGAATGATATCCGCCGATACAGCGCCTTGCGATTCTTCTTAAAAAGTGCTATAATTACCTTCAGAGAGACGCAATCTGAACAGCAATTTGGGAGTTAATTTATAATGGCTTTTACTGAAGAATCACTGGATTTGCAAAAAATAATCCAAGTGGATATCAACGCGGAAATGCGCAAATCTTTTTTGGATTACTCTATGTCTGTCATCACATCGCGCGCCCTGCCGGATGTACGCGACGGTCTTAAGCCCGTACATAGGCGAATCCTCTACACCATGTTTGAGAATTCGCTTTATCCGGATAAGCCCTATCGTAAGTGTGCGGACACCGTCGGTGCGGTTTTGGGCCGCTATCACCCACACGGTGACGCTTCCGTTTATGATGCCATGGTGCGCCTTGCACAGGATTTTTCCATGCGCTACATGCTTGTGGACGGACATGGCAACTTCGGCTCAGTGGACGGCGACCCCGCCGCTGCCTACCGATACACTGAGAGCCGCATGAGCAAGCTTTCGCTTGAACTGCTGACTGATATTGATAAAGAAACAGTCGATTATATTCCAAACTACGACGACCGCCTGCAAGAGCCTATTGTGCTGCCCTCCAGATTTCCGAACCTGCTGGTCAACGGCTCCGCCGGCATTGCCGTGGGTATGGCGACCAATATTCCGCCGCACAATCTTGGCGAGGTGCTTGATGCTTGCTTTATGGTTATCGACAATCCGGACGTGTCGCTAGAGGAACTGATGTCCGTTTTGCCGGGACCGGATTTCCCGACAGCGGGAATCATCATGGGCCGATCAGGCATACGCGCGGCCTATGCTACGGGCAAGGGCAAAATCACGCTGCGCGCCGGCACTGAGATTGTCGAGGACAAGAACGGGCGTTTTAAGATTGTTGTTACGGAACTGCCGTATCAGGTTAACAAGGCAAAGCTGCATGAATATATTGGCGAATTGGTCAAGGAAAAGCGCATTGAAGGCATTGCGGATGCCAATGACTATTCCAGCCGCGAGGGTATGCAGTTTGTCGTCACGCTCAAGCGCGACGCAAACCCACAGGTTGTGCTCAACCAGTTGTTTGCGCTGACGCAAATGCAGGTTACCGTTGGCGTGAATCTGCTGGCGCTTGTAAACGGTGAGCCGAAAGTTCTTACGCTCAAGCAAATGCTGGAGCATTACATCAAATTCCAGTGTGAGGTTATCACCCGCCGCACAAGATTTGACTTGCGCAAGGCGCAGGAGCGCGCGCACATACTTGACGGCTTGCTGATTGCGCTAGACTTCATTGACGAAGTTATCGCATTGCTGCGCGCCGCAAAAAGTATCCCAGAGGGCAAGGCAGGCTTGATGGAGCGCTTTGGTCTGGATGATGTGCAGGCGCAGGCGATTGTTCAGATGCGGCTTGGTCAGTTGACTGGGCTTGAACGCCAAAAAATCGAGGATGAGATGGCCAAGCTCAAAGAACTTATCACTGCTTTCCTCGAATTGCTCTCCAGCGAAGTGAACATCCTTGCAAAGGTTAAAGAAGAGTTGGGATTAATCGGTGCGAAATACAAGGACGAACGCCGTACAAAGATTGTCAACGTGAGCGGAGAAGTGGATATTGAGTCGCTAATCCCCGAGGAAACCTGTGTTTTCACACTGAGCAACATGGGCTACCTGAAACGCGTACCTGCCGAAACCTACCAAACGCAGCACCGCGGCGGGCGCGGCATAGTCGGCATGGCGCACCGTGAGGAGGACGCGACGCGTACACTCTTTACTGGCTCTACGCATGAATATGTGATGTTCTTCACGAGCAAAGGGCGAACCTTCCGGCTCAAGGGCTACGAAATCCCCGAAGGTAGCCGCAACGCCAAGGGCATGAACGCGGTCAATCTATTGCAGCTTGAGGCGGATGAAACGCTCTCCGCCATGATTCCGTTGCCAAAGGAGCAAGACGGTCTGTATGTCTGCATGGCAACGCGGCATGGCGTAATCAAGCGTACCGCGCTGGACGAATACAAAAATGTGCGTAAGAGCGGCTTACGCGCTATCAACCTTGATGAGGATGACGCGCTTGCTTGGGTTCAGTTGACCGGCGGCAGCGACCAATTGATACTGGCCACAAAGAGGGGCATGGTTATTCGCTTTGCAGAAAGCGATGCGCGTGCGCTTGGACGCACGGCACGTGGTGTGCGGGCCATTCGCCTGAAAGAGGGCGACAGCGTGGTGGGCTTTGGTGTAATTGCTGCGGATAAGGAAATTTTGACCGTGAGCGAAACCGGGTTCGGCCGGCGCAGCTTCCCAGAGGATTATCGTTTGCAAGCGCGCGGCGGTTTAGGCTTGAAGAATTATCATGTGGCTAAATATGGCGACGTTGCAGCGATTACCGTAATTGATCCGTCTGATGAACTTCTGCTGATTGCCAGCGACGGCGTGTTGATTCGCATTGCGGCGGCGCAGATTCGTGTGGCGAGCCGCCCAGGCAAGGGTGTTAAGGTCATGCGGGTGAGCACGGGTGAACGCGTGGTAAGCGTAAGCGCGCTGCCAGCTGTCAAAAGTGCCGCGGATACAGAACCATTGCCAGAAGACAACACAAACGACGCGGAAACAGTAGCATCAGCCGTCTCAGAAGAAAGTGTTGAATAATGCATTCAGTGGCTTAACCCTCGTCTGGTCACTCAAATAAAACTTGGAGAATCGCATGATTATCATTTGGGGCACACGTTCAAAGGCCAAGATCCTCGGCATAACAGCGCCGCAAATTTGCCAGCATTGCGGCAATCTTGTGCAGAATGAGGTAATCCGCGTCATGCGCTGGTTTACATTGTTCTGGATTCCTATTTTTCCGTTTTCGATCAAATACCATCTTGCTTGTCCTATCTGCAAAAATGACCGGCCTGTTAATAAAGCAGAGGCGGAATCCGCAATTATTGAGAGATAACACGTAAATAACTCCGAAAGCAACCAAGCGGTGTAAATCAACTTACGCCGCTTGGTGTTATGTTTGTCATATGATGGACTCTACAGCTTCGCCAAGCTTTCATTCAGTAATAATATCTTCTGCTCCAGTGTAGCGGCGGTGTCACGCTGATGCCGGACGACATGCATCGGTGCACGGGATGTAAACTCCACGTTGCCAAGCTTTGCGTTAACCCCCGCAAGGATCTTTTGTGCTTGCTCCAGTTCCTTGCCAAGGCGCGCACGTTCGGCATCCAAATCCACCAAGTCATCCAACGGAATAAACAGCACCGCGTCGGCTGTTACCACTTGGACCGCATTTGCGGGCGGCGCCTCGTCCCAAACTACGTCTGAAACGCCTGCAAGCTTCTGCAAAAATTCAACACCACGTGTAAATGTTTCATATTGCTCGGTCTGGATATAAAGCTTTGCGCGCTTGCCTGGTGGAACATTCATCTCCGCACGGCGGCTGCGCAAGGCGCGGACTGCTTCCATAAGCCGCGCCATTTCGGCTTCGGCGGCGGAGAAGTCTAACTCTGCATTGAACACCGGGAAGGGGGCGAGCATAATTGTTTCGCCATCATGCGGCAGTGCCTGCCAGATTTCCTCTGTGATGAACGGCATAAACGGGTGCAGAAGCCGCACCGCTGCGCTGAGGGTGAAACAAAGCACGCAAAGCGTATCAGTTTTTGCTTTCCCGCCTGCGTTAAGGCGGATTTTCGCCAGCTCAATATACCAGTCGCAAAGCTCATCCCAAATGAAGTCGTAGAGCTTTTGTACCGCAAGCCCAAGCTCAAATTTTTCCAGATTATCCGTCACCTCGCGCGTGAGCGTATTTAACCGCGTGAGGATCCACTTGTCCTCCAGCGCAAGCTCTTCGGGCATACCGTCAGGCAAAGTTTCGTTGCCAAGGTGCATCAGCACAAAGCGCGCCGCATTCCACAGCTTGTTGGCAAAGTTACGGCTAGCGCTGACCTTCTCCTCGCTGTATCGCATATCGTTGCCGGGGCTGTTGCCTGTTGCAAGCGTGATCCGCAATGCGTCCGCACCGTACTTAGCAATCTCCTCCAGTGGGTCAATGCCATTCCCCAGCGATTTGGACATCTTGCGTCCCTGAGCATCGCGCACAATGCCATGGATAAACACCGTATTAAACGGCTCTCTGCCCGTATACTCCGCGGCGGAAAACATCATGCGCACAACCCAAAAGAAGATGATATCATACCCCGTCACAAGCGTTGACGTAGGGTAATATTGCGCAAACTCAGGCGTGTTATCCGGCCAGCCAAGGGTTGAAAATGGCCACAGCGCTGAGGAAAACCAGGTATCCAGCGTATCCTCGTCCTGCTTTATATTAGTGCGGCCGCAGTGTTGGCACGCCGATGGTGTGCCCCTACTCACCGTAATTCCACCACAATCATTGCAATACCAAGCGGGTATTCGATGCCCCCACCAAATCTGGCGGCTGACGCACCAATCGCGGATATTTTCCAGCCAGTGATAATAAACCTTGCTGAACCTCTCCGGAACAAACTTCGTTTTGCCGTTCTTTACAAGATTAATCGCAGGCTGAGCCAATGGCCCCATCTTAACGAACCATTGCAGGCTCACCATCGGTTCAACCACAGCGCGGCAACGGTCATGCGAGCCAATGTTGTGCTTCATATCCTCAACCTTGACTAAGAAGCCCTGTTCTTCAAGTGCACTCACTATCTTTTTGCGGCAATCGTAACGGTCAGTGCCGGCATATTCGCCCGCCTCGCCGTTCATTGTGCCGTCGTCATTCATCACGTTTATAATGGGTAAATTGTGCCGCCGGCCAACCTCAAAGTCATTTGGATCGTGTGCCGGTGTAATTTTTACTATACCTGTGCCAAAGCCGCGCTCAACATATTCGTCCGCCACAATAGGGATCTCGCGTCCAACGAGCGGCAAAAGCACAGTCTTACCAACCAAATGTGCATAGCGTTCGTCTTCCGGATGAACCGCAACGGCAGTATCGCCCAGCATGGTTTCCGGACGGGTTGTCGCAAGCTCAAGCCAGCCTGTACCGTCTTTCAGCGGATAGCGCAGATACCAAAAATGTCCGTCGTGCTCGGTGTATTCCACCTCGGCATCGCTGAGCGTCGTCTTGCAATGCGGGCACCAGTTGATGATGCGCTCACCGCGGTAAAGTAAACCCTTCTCGTAAAGCTTGTTGAAAACCTCAACAACCGCTTTGGAACAGCCCGCATCCATAGTAAAGCGCTCCCGCGACCAGTCACAGGAGGAACCAAGCTTTTTCAGTTGCTCAACAATACGCCTGCCGTGGATGCGCTTCCAGTCCCAAACGCGTTCAAGAAATTTATCGCGCCCCAAATCCGCCTTGTTCAAGCCCTCTTTTGCCAGAGCCTCAACAACCTTAACCTCAGTTGAGATGGCGGCATGATCCGTTCCCGGTAACCAGAGTGTATCGTAGCCCTGCATACGCCGCCAGCGTACGAGAATATCCTGCAATGTGTTGTCGAGCGCATGGCCCATGTGTAACTGCCCGGTTATGTTTGGCGGCGGGATAACGATTGTGTACGGCGTTTTGCTTTCATCGCACTTGGCGGTAAAAAAGCCGCTCCCCTCCCAAAATTGATAGAGCCTGTCTTCGGACTTTGCGGGATTATATTGCTTTGCGAGTTCTTTAGACATATGAAGTCCCCCCCATTTACAAATTGAGGACACAGGCTGAGACAGCTCCTCACTCCTGCATCCTCGTCATTTTTATCTTTTAGATTTCCACGCCAGCGTAAAGCGACTCGGTCACCTTGCCATAGTCGTCACGCATATCATGGATTTCCACGTCGCTGTAGCACTGCATACCTGTCCCGCTCGGCAACAGCTTGCCGATGATAACATTCTCCTTGAGCCCTAGCAGCGGATCAACCTTACCGTAAATAGCCGCTTCAGTCAATACGCGCGTTGTTTCCTGAAAGGATGCAGCAGAGAGGAAGGAGTCCGTCGCCAATGAAGCTTTTGTGATACCCATGAGTGTTGGCATCGCATCCGCCGTCCTCAAATCATCTTCTCCGGCTTCAATGCGCGTAACAATCTCGGCATTCGCCAGCGCAAGCTCACGCTTGTCAATGAGCGCACCCGGCAGGAAGTTCGCGGAACCCGGATCGCTGATCTTGATTTTACGCATCATCTGGCGCACAATGACCTCAATGTGCTTATCATTGATATCAACACCCTGCATGCGGTAAGTGCGCTGCACCTCACGGATAAGGTAGTCATGCACCGCATTGACGCCAAGCACTGCGAGGATATCGTGTGGGTTCATCGCGCCCTCGGTGAGCGTTTCGCCCTTCTGGATGGTTTGCCCTTCCTTCACGCGCAAACGGAAGCCATACGGAATGAGATACGCTTTCTCATCCCCGGTTTCAGGGTCGGTGATAACGACATGCTGTGCTTTACGGATTTCCTCAAAGCGCACAAGACCGGGAATTTCCGCAAGAATTGCAAGCGTTTTGGGCTTGCGTGCCTCAAAGAGTTCCTCAACACGCGGCAGGCCTTCGGTAATATCTGCCGCGTCCTTGGCGCCTCCGGTATGGAAGGTACGCATTGTTAGCTGGGTACCCGGCTCGCCGATGGACTGCGCGGCAATGATTCCAACCGCTTCTCCAACAGTAACAGGAGCGCCTGTAGCAAGGTTGGCGCCATAACATTTAATGCAAACGCCGTGGTGGCTCTCGCAAGTCAATAGCGAACGGATCGTTACACGCGGCAGACTATCTTCTTCAGCATTGCCTGCCTGAACCGCCTTCTGATGCTCGTTGGCAGCAAATTCTGCCACACATTTGGCGTCCTCGTCGCGCATCATCTCATCCTTTGCCTGAATGAGTTTGCCATCTGAATCAAGCAAATCCGTCATGAGGTAACGCCCGGTTAGGCGTTCTGCCAAAGTGACGATTTTACGCCCATTGTCAATGATATCGTAGACCTCAATGCCGTCTTTGCACCCGCAATCCAACTCGCGGATAATGACATCCTGCGAAACATCCACCAAGCGGCGGGTGAGGTAACCAGAGTCGGCGGTACGCAGCGCAGTATCGGCAAGACCTTTACGCGCACCGCGCGAGGAGATGAAGTATTCAAGGATATTCAAGCCTTCGCGGTAGTTTGCGCGGATTGGGACCTCAATTGTTCTGCCGGCAGTGTTGGCAATAAGACCGCGCATACCCGCAAGCTGGCGCAGCTGACTGTCGTTACCGCGGGCGCCGGAATCCATCATCATGTGGATTGGGTTGAACGGATCAAAGCTCTTTTTTAGGCTGTCGGCAACCTGATGCGTACAGTCTTCCCAAGTATCAATTACCGCTTTGGAGCGAGCTTCCTGTGTCAGCTTGCCGCGCTCAAAATCGCGGGCAATGACCGCAATCCGTTCTTCCGCAAACTTGACGTATTCGGCTTTGTCTTCCGGGATAACCGCATCAGAAACCGCCACGGTAAGACCCGCGCGCGTGGAATAACGGAAGCCCTGCGACTTAATGTTGTCGAGCACCTCAGCAGTAACAGATGTGCCGTGAATTTTTATGCAGCGGTCGATAATTTCGCCAAGCTTCTTTTTGTTTACAAGGAAGTCAATCTCCGGCACGAGTGCGTTTGCAGGGTCGCTGCGGTCACAAAAACCTAAATCCTGCGGGATATTCTCGTTGAATATGACACGCCCAAGAGTTGTTTCCACAATGCGGGAAATTTTTTCGCCTTTGCGTTTTCCTGACAGACTGCCGATAAAGCGGATTTTGACCTTGGTGTGCAACTCCAAATCGCCGGCATCATAGGCAAGTTGTGCTTCGCTGACAGAGCTGAACACCTTGTCTTCGCCCACTGCACCATCCTTAATCATAGTGAGGTAGTAACTGCCCAGCACCATGTCTTGTGTTGGGACGACAACCGGCCGCCCATCAGAAGGCTTGAGCAGGTTATTAGCCGCCAGCATCAGAAAGCGAGCCTCAGCCTGTGCCTCAGCGGAAAGCGGCACGTGCACCGCCATTTGGTCACCGTCAAAGTCGGCGTTAAATGCGGTACATACCAACGGGTGCAGCTTGATCGCGCGTCCTTCCACCAGTACTGGTTCAAATGCCTGAATACCCAAGCGGTGCAGCGTCGGCGCACGGTTAAGCAGTACCGGATGGTCCTTAATAACCACTTCCAGCGCGTCCCAAACCTGCTGATCCATACGTTCAACCATTTTGCGCGCTTGCTTAATGTTTTCCGCGCCCACGCGGTGAGTAACTTTCTCTCCATTTGCGACGGGACGTTCAATTGCGTCGGGTGAGAAAACCTCAACCAAGCGTTTCATGACAAACGGCTTAAACAGCTCCAGCGCCATTTCTTTCGGCAAGCCGCACTGATAAATCTTCAGTTCCGGTCCCACAACGATAACCGAACGCCCGGAGTAATCCACACGCTTGCCCAGTAAGTTCTGACGGAAACGTCCCTGTTTACCCTTGAGCAAATCTGAAAGGCTTTTTAGCGCACGGTTGTTCGCGCCAGTCATTGCGCGTCCATGCCGCCCATTATTGATGAGCGAGTCAACTGCGTCCTGAAGCATACGCTTCTCATTGCGGACAATAACATCCGGTGCGCCAAGCTCCAACATCTTTTTGAGACGGTTGTTGCGGTTGATGACGCGGCGATAGAGGTCATTCATGTCGCTCGTGGCAAAGCGTCCGCCATCAAGCTGAACCATTGGGCGAAGTTCCGGCGGCAAAACCGGCAGAACCTTCAGAATCATCCACTCAGGGCGATTGCCGCTGTTGCGGAACGCCTCCACAACCTCCAGCCGCTTAAGCGCTTTTGCGCGCTTTTGTCCACTGGTGGTTTCCATTTCTTCGCGCAACTGAACACTCAGTGCGTCCAAATCAATCGCCGTAAGCAACTCTTCAATCGCTTCCGCACCCATTTTGGCAGTAAAGTCCTGCCCATAGCGCTCACGATAGTCCTCAAGTTCCTTGGGGTCAAGCACCTGGTGCGGCAACAGCGGTGTGTCGCCGGGATCAATCACAATGTGCTTTACAAAGTAGAGTACTTTTTCCAAATCACGCGGGCTGATATCCAAAATCAGCGCCATACGCGACGGCACGCCCTTGAAGTACCAAATATGGCTCACCGGCGCGGCAAGCTCAATATGCCCCATGCGCTCACGGCGCACCTTAGCGCGGGTGATTTCGACTCCGCACTTTTCGCATATCTTTCCACGGTCACGGATGCGCTTATATTTGCCGCAGGAACACTCCCAATCCTTGGTGGGTCCAAAGATTTTTTCGCAAAACAATCCCCCGCGTTCCGGTTTAAGGGAACGGTAGTTGATTGTTTCCGGCTTAGTAACCTCCCCGCTTGACCAAGAGAGTATATTCTCCGGCGAAGCCAAACTGATTTTTATGGAGTCAAAGATGATGTTTTCCATTCGCGTTAACGCACCTTTCTCATCGCGGCCAATTCGGTTTTAATCCCCGTCAGTGAGCGATTATAATCGCTCCAACCGCGCCTGCGGTTTATTCTTCCCCGTTGTCATAAGCTTTGTCACTGGATTGGAACAACTCCCCATCTTCTGCATCGTCGACTTCCTCAATGCTCAAGCCTGCGGCCGGAAGCTCCTCCTCCAAATAGGCCGGCGTGAATCCGGGAAGTCCGCCGTAAAAGTCCTGTGAGCTTGGCTCAAGTCCTTTGTACGCCGCCCGGCTCCGTTCATCCCGCAGACCGTAATCGTCATTGTCGAATTGCTGTTTTAGGTCAATCTCGCCGTTATCCGCATCCATAACGTGCACATCCAACCCTAGCGACTGCAACTCCTTAACAAGCACCTTAAAGCTCTCCGGCACACCGGGCTGCGGCACATTTTTGCCCTTGGTGATCGCCTCGTAAGCACGCGTGCGCCCGTTTACATCGTCGGACTTGATGGTAAGGATTTCTTGCAGCGTGTACGCCGCGCCATAGGCCTCCAGTGCCCAGACTTCCATTTCTCCAAAGCGCTGACCGCCAAACTGTGCCTTGCCGCCCAGCGGCTGCTGTGTCACCAGCGAGTACGGCCCGATGGAGCGCGCGTGAATTTTATCGTCAACCAAGTGGTGGAGCTTGAGGTAATACATCACTCCCACTGTAATTGGGTTGTCAAACTGCCGCCCTGTGCGTCCGTCCGTCAGAACTACCTTACCGTCCTCACGCAGACCTGCTGCCGCAAGCGCCTCGCGGATATCACTTTCGTGCGCACCGTCAAATACCGGGGTCATCACTTTGAGTCCCAGCGCGCGTGCGGCATAACCAAGGTGCACTTCCAGCACCTGGCCAATATTCATACGCGAAGGTACGCCAAGTGGGTTCAGGACAATATCGACAGGTGTGCCATCCGGCAGGAACGGCATGTCTTCTTGTGGCAGCACACGGCTGACTACGCCCTTGTTGCCGTGGCGGCCTGCCATTTTGTCGCCCACGGAAAGTTTACGCTTTTGGGCGATATAAACGCGTACTTTTTGGTTCACACCGGCGGAAAGCTCCTCGCAGTTTTCACGCGTGAAGACTTCCACGTCCACAACAATACCATATTCGCCATGCGGCACTTTCAGCGAAGTATCGCGAACTTCCTTCGCTTTTTCACCAAAGATGGCACGAAGCAGGCGCTCCTCAGCACTCATTTCGGTTTCGCCCTTAGGGGTCACCTTACCAACGAGGATATCGCCGCTGGTAACCTCCGCGCCAATGCGGATGACGCCACGCTCATCCAAATCCTTGAGGGCGTCAGAGCCGGCGTTGGGGATATCGCGCGTAATGTCCTCGGGGCCAAGCTTGGTTTCACGTGCCTCAATCTCATATTTTTCGATGTGGATAGAAGTGTAAACATCCTCGCGGACCAAACGCTCATTGATGAGCACCGCGTCCTCGTAGTTGTAACCTTCCCAAGTCATAAATGCAACAAGCGCATTTTTGCCCAGACTGATTTCTCCATGATCCGTCGCCGGACCATCGGCAATCACCTCACGCGCCTCAACCACTTGGTCCTTCTTTACAATGGGTCGCTGATTGACGCAGGTGCCCTGGTTGCTGCGCTCAAATTTGAGCAACTCATAGGAATCGGTCCCGCCGTCTTCCGCGCGGATTTCAATGCCATCCGCATGCACCGCCGTAACCGTCCCGCCGCGTTTGGCTATGACAGCCACGCCGGAATCCACCGCGGCCTTATATTCCATACCGGTACCGACCAGCGGAGCCTCCGGCCTGAGCAGCGGAACCGCCTGACGCTGCATGTTCGCGCCCATGAGCGCACGGTTTGCGTCATCGTTCTCAAGGAAGGGGATCATCGCGGTAGCAACGGAAACTACCATTTGCGGCGAAACATCCATAAAATCCGCCATATTGTTTTCAATTTCAAGGAAGTCGTCGCGGAATCGGGCATTGATACGCTTGTTGACAAAGCGCCCTTCCGCATCCAGCGGTTCATTCGCCTGCGCTACAATGAAGTCATCCTCTTGGTCAGCGGTCATGTAAATAACTTCGTCCAGCACGCGGCTGCTTTCTTTTTCAACACGGCGGAACGGCGCCTCAATGAAGCCGTACCGGTTAATCCGCGCATGCGTCGCCAAGTAGGAAATAAGTCCGATGTTCGGGCCTTCCGGCGTTTCAATCGGGCACATGCGCCCATAGTGGCTGTAGTGAACGTCGCGCACCTCAAAACCGGCGCGGTCACGCGTCAAGCCGCCGGGTCCAAGCGCAGAGAGACGGCGCTTATGCGTCAACTCATCCAGCGGATTGGTCTGACCCATAAACTGTGAAAGCGGCGACGAACCGAAAAACTCACGGATTGACATGATAACCGGCTTGATATTGATGAGCGTGGACGGGGTAATATGGTCTTCTTCTTCGTTCGCCTGCAAACTCATGCGATCCTTGACCTGACGCTCAAGCCGTGCCAAACCAATACGGAACTGATTTTGCAGCAGTTCGCCCACGGAGCGGATGCGGCGATTGCCCAGGTGGTCAATGTCGTCCGTTGTACCGATACGGAAACCAAGGTTATCAAGGTAATTGATTGATGCAAAAATGTCTTCCGCGCAAATAGTTGGCGGGACAAGCACGTCCTTCTTGAGGCGCAGCTGTTCAAGCAATGCTTCACGGTCTTCGCCGCACTCCTCCAGAATTGCCTGTAACGCGGTGAAGCGGACCTTCTCGACAACCCCACACTCAATCAAGTCGTCCTCGGTGATGGTTTCCGGCAGATACGGCAACGGATGAACCATACCGTTGGAGTAAATACGCGCATCGGTCTCAGCAAATTCCGGCTGAACATGGGCGGTCTGAACACCCTTCTGCTCCAGTTCCTGCGCCCGTTCCTTGGTAATCACCTCGCCCGGCTCGGCAAGCACCTCACCTGTCAAGGGGTCAACCACCGGACGGGAGAGCGTGCAACCCGCCAAACGCCCGGAAAGCCCAAGTTTTTTATTATATTTATAGCGTCCCACGCGGGAAATATCATAACGGCGCGGGTCAAAAAACAGGTTTGCCAAGTGCTGGCGCGCACCTTCAAGGTTAACCTGCTCACCTGGACGCAACTTGCGGTAGACCTCCAACACGGCTTCATCGGCGTTTTTGGTTTCATCTTTTTCGAGTGTCGCCTTCATTTTTGGGTCGTTACCGAAAAATTCAAGGATCTCCTCATCAGAAGACATGACAAGCTCGCCGCCCACGTGACCTAAGTCTGTCAAGGAGCCGAGCGCGCGAATAAAGGTTGAAAGAAAAATCTTTCGGGATTTATCAATATGCACATAAGCGATTTCGGATGCATCCGTTTCGTATTCCAGCCATGCGCCGCGATTCGGGTTAATCGTGGAGGAATAAAGCTCCATGCCCGTCTTGTCGTGCGTCATGCCAAAATAACAGCCCGGCGAACGCACAAGCTGGCTGACAACAACGCGCTCCGCCCCGTTAATCACAAAGGTGCCATGCTCCGTCATCACGGGAAAGTCGCCCATGTAGACTTCGCTCTCTTTAATATCGCCCGTCTGCGTATTGCGCAACCGAACCGTGACGCGCAGGGGACGCGCATATGTTGCGTCACGCTCCTTGCACTGCGTGATTGTATACTTGGGCGGGTCATCCATGCGGTAATCTACGAACGAGAGCTCCCACTTGCTTGTATAGTCGGAGATGGTCGCCATGTCGCGAAAGACCTCACGCAGGCCTTCCTTTAGAAACCATTGGTAGGAATTGATCTGAACCTCAATCAGATTCGGCATTTCCATGACTTTTTCGAGCTGTCCGAAACTTTGCCGTTCGCTGCTGCCGCGCTTTTCCGTCTTTGTTTTTAGCACCTATGACCCACTCCCTTATTTGTTTCGTGACGCGCCTACTCTGGCGGTAAATCCAGCCGACACATACCAATTACGGTGCAAATTGCCCCATAATGATACAATCAATAAGTATAGCACAAACCCAGCCCTGCTGTCAAGTCTGCAAAAAGCTGGGCTGTGGACAATAAGCACTTAACACAAAACATTCACAAAATCAATAATCTGGCAGGGCAAATCTTTGAAATGA
>JAIRYC010000069.1 GCA_031267965.1 Oscillospiraceae bacterium
CGGCAAGGTGTCGGAGAATTCCGTAGCACGGTTTTCGCTGATAGCCGAGAGTGAATTGGGGCATATCTTCCATGAGGACGGGATAGATATTTATACAGCCTTACAGGAACGCGCTACCATTTTGTTTATCCTCAACCCCTTGATTTACCCCGAACTTTCACCCTTGCTCGGTCGCCTGATCCTGATAGACGCGAAAAAGGCCGTCAGTAAATTGTTTACCCAAAATCCTGGGCGCAGCTTTTTTATCTTTGATGAGATAAATGTGTACGCGTCCAGTGCTTTAATAGATTTGGTGAACAAGAGCAGAAGTGCGGAGGTGACTTGTATTCTGGCCACCCAAAGCCTGTCCGACCTCTCCAGCGCCGAGGACGATAATTTCAAGGAGCAGGTCATTGAAAACTGCAACAACTATATTGTCATGCGTCAAAACAGTGCCGTCAACAGCGAAGCCTGGGCGAATATCTTAGGAACCCGCAACACGATGGAAGTGACGTATCAGTTGCAGGCGCAGGGCGGGGCTACCGCTGAAACCGGCATGGGCAGCGCCAAGTTGGTGCGGGAGTATATCCGCCATCCCGATGCTATAAAGGCACTCGGCACGGGCAAGGCTTTTTTCCTGTCACGCGATACCGGGCAACAGTATAAGGTGGATATATTTAAGCCGTTTTAATTTATCTGAATATTTTTATGGGAGGTTCTCCATGTTATTGATTGGGCATATGTACCAAAACTTGTTTACCTTCATCGGTAAAAATCCCGCCTACATGATTTGTTCCCTCATCTATTATGTTGTTGCGGTCTGGTGGTTTGGCTTCCAGTGGTGGGCGTGGGTTTTCTTTGCGCTGATTTACATAATTTCGCTGGGCGTGGCGTTCTCGCCGTTGGGTGAGAGTCTGCTTAGGCTATTTAACCGCGTACGCCGTTTGGAGACCGCCAGAGAAAAGCAGTATCTGAGGCCGCTGTTCCAAGAGGTGTACGCCAAGGCCAAAGCTAAAAATCCAGAGCTGGGCAAGATTGAGCTACATATTATTGACTCCATGAGCGTCAACGCCTGCGCCATGGGGCAACACACCATCGCCGTGACCAAGGGGGCGATGAAGACCTTCTCAGAGGAAGAGCTGAAAGCCATCCTCTCGCATGAGGTGGCGCATATTTTGAACATGGACACCATGGCTTTAATCTACACCATGATCGGCAACGGCATATTCTCCGTGTTAATTTCCATCATTAAGATGTTTTACTGGCTGATGAGCAAGATTGAGGCCTTGCGGCCTTATGTGGAACTGGCGGATAAAATCTTTAACGGTGTGACGTTTGCGTTTTTGTTTTTGATGCAGATTGCGCTGGCAGTCAGTGACAGGAAAGCCGAACGGCGGGCGGATGAGTACGCTGTCACTTTGGGTTATGGCGAGGATATGGTGGAGGCGTTATATTTACTGGAGGAAATATCTTTACAGGGCGGCGAGGGCATCATCCAGAAGTTGCTGGCCAGTCATCCGAGGGTTACCAGTCGGATTGAGAATTTGGAGGTGCGGCTGGGCTTGCAGGATGGGCTGTAGGGGTAATACAGATTGATATTTTTAGGGGGATAGTTTTATGGCAACTAATTTTACTTGTTCCACGCTTAATAATTTTGCGGCGGCGGGAGCCACCAGCCAAGTAATTGTACTATCGCAGGTTCCCGGGCAAAGCCTTGACGCGTGGAGCACAGCCGCTTCGGAAGGTTGGGTTACGCTTACCCCTGCTTCCGGCACGGGTGCTGGCGCGATCATTGTGTCGGTTAACGATAATACCACCGGCAGCGCAAGGAACGCCGCCATTATTGTAACGGACACGGTAAGCGGTGAAGTTGGGGCGGTAACGGTTCATCAGGAAGCAGCAGCCTCTCCTGCGCTGCAACCTTTAGCCGCTAATAACATAAATCCATACAGAGGCTGGCTGGTAATCGCCGCTGTTGCCATTCTGATTCTTTTGTCGGTTATTGGGTACGGGGTATATAAAGGATATCCCGACAGTCCGTCCAGCGATAGCGGTGTTAGTGAAAGTCAAACGGAGGCAGTGGTTACGAGCGAGCCCTCCACATTTGATAGCGGGCCGTTGCCGACCGCAAGCACCGCCACAACCGAAATCGTCACGACTACCAAAGAGGACGCTCCTACGAAAATAATCAGCATCCAAGGGTTTTCGTGCGGCTCTGATGGGGAGGTTTTTGATCAGCTTTCACCCGTTGTAGCCGGAGAATTTAGCGAGGTGCAGGAGGGCTCGGTAGGATACTACGCTTTCTTTGCGTGCGACTACAGCGGTAACAGGTCGCCGCTTAAAATAAAGAAAGCATATGTTTCCGGCACGGACGATATTTTAATCAAGCACACCGAAAACCGGATCACCATGAGATACCCGATGGGCATGGATATCCGCCGCGCCACTATTTCGGTTGAGTTTGTAGACCTTGATATTATTTTCACTTTTTACCGGGGCGTGTTTATTACCCCAGACGTGGACTGGAATGTTGATGATATTAATCATTAAATAGAATAGCAAGCCCGCGCCTTACTTTGGCAGGCACGGGCTTCTGCTATTTTAGGCTTTTAGTTATAGGTGATAATCGTATCTTCAAAGGCATCTATATCTTTGTATAAGCGATAGATTTTTTGAACATCATCAGGGAGGTTTAGACTGTCGACATCTTTTGTAAAAGGGTCGTCTGTACCTTCTTCACCTGCCGGAATATATTGGTTTAATATTTCAAACAACATATCACGATAGGTATCTAATTCCATTTGAAGCTCACATGAAACTTGATGTGCTATGTCCGCTAAGTTTTTGGGGTTGCTCTTTTCCTCCACTATCATATCTGCGAATACTTCTCCTTTGTCTTGTTGGTATGGCCTCACAAAGTCAGAGTTTTGCCCGATGAAATAGTTTACGCCATTTTCTTTGAAAAGCTGTTCCAGCTTTAGGTGATGCGCCTTGTTTCGGCTTAATTGGGCAGGATCGGTTACAATCACGGCGGCGATTTTACCGTCTTTCACGTCAGACACTAATTGTGTGAGATCAGGCCGTTCCATTGAGCCGCCTGAAAAACCGTTGTCGATATATAGTTTGTAATTATCTATCTGATTTTTCTTAACGTCGTTGATTATCTGCTTTTTCCACTGCTCAAGTCGCTTTTCGTCTTTGACCGCGCTTCGGTAGTAGAAAGCGATTATTTTTGCATCTGATTTTTTCATAAATTCCTTTACTATAATCTATATCTGATTATATATTATTTTGCTTGATATTTTGGAATTGGGCGCTCCGCGAGGGAGCGCCCGGGTTGCGATGGTTATCGTGATACAAGGAGGGTCGCCGCTTTCTATATTATTTGATAGATTTATCGTCCTGTTTTATGGGTAATTAGCCTATTATAGCTTTTACTGATATTGAGGTTACGAGTTATTATGCCGTGAAATTTGCCATCGCAAACAACAGTGTTGAGGTTCTCGGAAAATATATGCCTATCCGAATAATCGTGGATTGGGAAGTCAATATTCGACCTTGCGAACTGACAAACTTTACAGCGATTTTAGAGAGAACCTCAAGAGGTTACGGCAAAGCCGAGCAACGAGAACTAAGCAGGTATTTAACCGAAACTGGTCTAAGTCTATCGGAAGTAATAATGTTCTCCGATGAAGCTTTTCAAGCTGTTCGCGAGCGCATTGTCCCCAAAACAGAAGCTGTACATTTCTTTGATTCCCTCGAATCATGCAGAAAACTGATACAACGAAATGCCGACGGTAGCAACATATTGCGATATTTGCTTCACCATATGACGAACCGCGTACTAAGGGCGCAGTATTGGGTCACTTATACCCAAGCTGGCGATATTCGCGGTTGCCATCGTTTGAGTGGCCTATATCTGAACTACAGCTGTATTCCTTTTGACGAAATGCCGTTTTGCTCTGGCTTAAAGAGTCATGTTCCGAGCATTTCGGATTTATTTGAATGCCTTGATGCAAGCGGTCGTGAGCATGAAGTGCTATCTTGGATTATTAAAAACAATACAGAACGACAAGGTGTGCTTTTCACGCCTCTTGAAAAAATTGATGGCGGCGAATATAAACTCGGGGATTTTAAAGATGTCGCCGCTCTTGTTCGCGCACATAATGTGCGCCTTTATCATTCGACTGCCCAGCAACGACGTAAAATGGTCATCCAATACGACCACATATTTATTGAAAGCTATAAAGACGATACTGTAGCGATTATTCAGACCATCAAAGGACTCACAGGGAGCGGAATAAAAAATTACACAAACTGGGCAGATAATTGGATGAAGACAACTGAGCATATTATTGATAGCGAGGAGAAAAAGAAGGCTCTACTTGCAATGTTTGCTGATTCAAGGGTCGCTCTGATTTATGGTTCAGCCGGAACGGGTAAGTCGACGTTGATAAATCATATCTCGCATTTATTTGCCTCACAGTCACGACTGTATTTGGCACAGACAAACCCTGCTGTAAACAACATGAAACGCAGAGTCACTGCCTCAGCCAACAGTGCGTTTATGACGATATCGAAGTTTACGAATCCTTATTATAAAGGCAATACAGATTTCGACATTCTTGTTATTGATGAATGCAGCACGGTTAACAATCACGATATGAGAATAATCCTCAGTCGTGCAAATTTTGAACTGCTTGTTCTGGTAGGTGATACATATCAGATAGAGGCAATCGAATTTGGAAACTGGTTTGACGCTGTCCGTAGCTTCCTGCCGAAAACCTCTATATGTGAGTTGACAAAGCCATACAGGAGCGACAGTACGGCTTTATTAAGGCTGTGGAGCGATGTTCGAAAAATGGAAGATGATATTTTTGAACTGTTACAGACCTATAGCTACTCGGCAGATTTAGATGCGACTATTTTTACTCCAGCAGCCGAGAACGAAATAGTACTGTGCCTAAATTACGGTGGCCTCTACGGAATAAACAATATCAATCATTTTTTGCAAGAAAGCAATACAGGCAAAGAAATATGGCGTGGTGTCCAACGTTACAAAGTCGGCGACCCGATTCTGTTTAACGATTCAGCAGATAAGTACTTCGTTCGAATTGATGACCAAGTCCCGATAATCCACAACAATATGAAAGGCCGTATTGTTGACTTTGAACTTCATAATTCAGGCAAGGGTAACGAGTGTATACAGTTCGACATAGAAATTGACAGACCGCTCATCGACATGGACAGTAAAAACATGGATTTTTCCATTGTGCGTAATGCGCCTAACGGGAACTCAATTATTCGTTTCTCGGTTAATAAAAACGAAAGCACTGACGAGGACGACGATGGCGCTTCAAAAGCTATCGTACCTTTCCAGATTGCTTACGCTGTTTCTATACATAAGGCTCAGGGTTTGGAATATGACTCTGTAAAGGTAATTATCACAGATGAAGTTGATGAACTGATAACTCATAGCATTTTTTATACGGCGATAACCCGTGCGCGAAGGTCTCTAAAGATATACTGGGCAAAGCCCGTTGAACGAAAAGTTCTTGAGCGAATCGAGCCGAGGGACAACAAGAAGGATGTCGCTCTTTTGAGGATTGAGATTGAATGACCACGTAACGAATCGGCAATGCCAATGGGCAATAGTGGTGTGCATCTTTTAACGATTTGCCCGAGGGGTGTGCATTTTATCAATAGATAGTAACTGTGCCATAACATCTACCATCTATTGATAAAAGGAATTTTGTCGGTGGGTGGTTTTTTATTTGCCCAGAAACGGCTTGTTTGCAGGGTTTTCTCTGCGCCCTGCGTCAAAAGATAGGTTGCGGCCTACGCCGCCGAAACAGAGCAAACCGGTGCCGGGCTGAAAACGGGGGTATCTTTTGACGGAAGCCCGTTCAGGGGTGCATTTTTGACCGAAATTTGCACCCCTGCGATTTTCGGCTCTTTTTCCCGTCAAAAGATTGAATTAGAGCATAAAAAAACAGCCTGCCCTATCGCGCCTTCAAACGTCCGCTGTGGGCAGAGCGCAAGCGCCGCGAGGTTCGCGCGGAACATGAGCGGTCGCTGGAAGCGTTTATGGACGGCGGCTTGGATATACCCGATTAAGGAGTATATACTGCGCGGCAGACCGCCAAGCAAATCCGAATATCTCTTCCTGCGCGCGCAAGAACCCTATCGGCGTTTATCGAGCGGTGTTCCCATTGATTTCCTGTTCAAGGAATACCAACAAAAGGCCGGGATAGAGCGAAACCTATTTGACTGGAAAGGTTCTCACTCCATGCGCCGCTCCATGGGTAAAAACATGGTGCAGAGTAAGGTACCCGTAGAAACCGTGGCGCAAGCTCTCGGTCATGAAGATTTAGACGCGACGCAACGGTATATCGCCTTAGACACCGAACATCTCCGGGAATGCGCTTTAAGCGCAGACAGCGTAATGCGGGAGGTGTCGAAATGAGGATGCTTAAAAACTGTTTCGTAGGTCAAATCAACAATTTCATCGCGCACCGCTGTTCTTTCGGCAACAAGGAAACCAGCTATACGGCACTCGCTGAATTTGATGCTTTTTGTGCGCGGCACTACCCGTATGAACAGATTCTCACAAAAGAGTTGGCAATCGGGAACAACGTCCATCAGTTGGCGGTGAAAGCGAACGCCCTCGGCTTTATCGACGCGCCGAAGCTTGACACGGAAATGCGCGAATGACGGGCGTTCCGGCTGGCGGTCAGGCGGCATTTTTTCGCTGCTATCTGCGGCCACTCGTATCCATTGACATACCGCAATTCCAAAATGGTCTTATACCTCACATCTGTCACCAATTTCTCAATTTCTGCTTTGATTTCTAGCTCAATCGCTAGGAGTTCCCACAAGCCGCACCGCCCAGCGGCCCGCGCCATAGAATTGTGTAATTCCGCGAATGCGGGAGTCATGACAAGCCGTGCGAATCATTGCGGCGTATTTGCCTGTAGAAGTTTTTGACAAACTGGCACGAATATCCAGTAACTCGCCAACTTCGGCGCAACCGTCTGTGTCCTCACGTACTTTGCCAATTTCTTTCTTGTTAAGACTCACTACTTCAACGCCAGAAGTTTCCGTAATCCAAGTTTTGAGTTGTTGTGGGCTTTTTTGGTTTTCAAGCCCCATAAGTTCCTGTGCCTGCGCCAAGAGTTGGCCTTTAACCACCTCATCCATTTCAACGGCTTGCTACGCTAGAACTAAGTCTACACCCACGCCGCGGTCATTGATGTTTTGATCTGCAACCCACAAAGGTCGTTCACCAAGACGGATTGAAAATCGCTGCAGCCGCTTGTGAATTGCACGCTCAGTTTCAACGTCTTGACCATTCACGTCCTGGACGTCAGGCTGACGTGCCTTCCTCCGTGGAAGTTTCATCCCTTGTCTCATAAATTGGAAAACTGCGGCAGCGTATATCCTGTCGCAGTTATTATAAGTACTTGCCGCATGGAGGGTGAGTTTCACCCAAGCCCTTGCCAAATCCGCAAAAAAAGTGTATACTAGCATTAAGTTAGTCAAAAACCGCGCAAACAAAGAAAGGATAAACACATGGAAGCACTCAGCAAAAAAAGCGTCGCCGATATTAACACGGCAAACAAGCGCGTGCTCGTGCGCTGCGACTTCAACGTCCCGCTTGAGGGCGGTAAAATCACCAGCGATAAGCGCATCGTTGCCTCCCTTCCCACAATTCGATACTTGCTTGATAAAGGCGCAAAGGTCATCCTCTGCTCACATCTGGGCAGGCCTAAGGGTGAATTTTTACCGGAATTTTCGCTCGTGCCGGTCGCCGGTCGCTTGAGCGAGTTGCTCGGTCGTCCCGTCAAAATGGCAAAAGACGTTGTTGGTGAAAGCGCGCAGTCCCTCAGCGAATCCCTCCTCTCCGGCGAGGTTATGCTGATTGAAAACGTCCGCTTCCATAAGGAAGAAACAAAAAACGACCCCGCGTTTTCTCGGCAGCTTGCAAACTTGGCAGATATCTTCGTTAACGATGCCTTTGGCTCCGTCCACCGTGCCCATAGCTCCACCACCGGCGTCGCGGATTACCTTCCGGCGGTATGCGGTTTCCTCATTCAAAAAGAAATCGACTTTATGGGCGGCGCGCTCGCCGAGCCGAAACGTCCGCTTGTGGCCATCCTTGGCGGCGCAAAGGTCAGCGACAAAATCGGCGTGATCGAGAATCTGCTTGATATTGTTGATGTGCTCATCGTCGGCGGCGGCATGTCCTATACCTTCCAGGCGGCGCAGGGGCACAATATCGGTACCTCGCTGTGTGAGGGGGATAAGCTTGACCTTGCGTTGGCCATGCTAAAAAAAGCGCAGGATAAAGGCGTCAAGTTCCTGTTGCCCGTCGATACCGTCGTCGGCAAGGAGTTTAAGCCCGATACCGAGTTCAAGACCGACCACGCGCAGGACATTGAGGACGGCTGGATGGGGCTTGATATCGGTGAGGAAACGCGCAAAATCTTTGCGGACGCCATCAAAGGCACGGGTACTGTGATTTGGAACGGGCCTATGGGCGTCAGTGAATGGCCGAATTTTGCGGGCGGTACAATTGCCGTGGCAACCGCTGTCGCCGAGAGCGGCGCCATTTCCATCATCGGCGGCGGCGACAGTGCAGCCGCTGTGCAAAAGCTCGGTTTTGCGGATAAAATGAGCCATATCTCTACCGGCGGCGGCGCTTCGCTGGAGTTTCTGGAAGGCAAGGAGTTACCGGGTATTGCCGCGCTGATGGATAAATAATGTAAGCTAAAAACAGATTAAAAAACTGCCGGAGAAAAACTTTCGGCAGTTTTTGGCGTTATGTCGAAAAAATGAAATTATCATTCTTGTGGATAAATAAATTTCTGTTTTCCGTGTTAAAATCATGTAAACTAATAGTTTGAAATTTTCGTCTAAATCTGCTATAATACGGAGGGCACGTCATGATGTGCCCCTACACATGCATGTAACATAAGGAGAGAATCCATGAACAAAACCCTCCGTGCGCCCGTCATTGCGGGCAACTGGAAAATGAACAATACCCCCGCGCAAACTGCCGGTCTTATCGCGCAGCTCAAGCCCTTGATTAGCAGTGCAGACAGTAAAATCGTCGTTGCCGTGCCGTTTATCGACATCCCGGCGGCGCTGGAAGCCGCTAAAGGCAGCAACATCGCTATCGCCGCGCAAAACGTCCACTGGGAAGAACGCGGCGCGTTTACAGGCGAGGTTTCCGCGCCAATGCTCAAAGCGCTGGGCGTGCCGTATGTGGTCGTCGGTCATAGTGAGCGCCGCCAGTATTTTGGCGAAACCGACGTGACCGTGCAAAAACGTGTCCGTGCCGCGCTGAACGCCGGCTTAACAGTCATCCTCTGCGTGGGTGAAGTGCTCGCCGAGCGTAAGCTTGGAATTACTGCTGAAATTGTCCGCGCGCAGACGGAAATCGCCCTTGCCGGCGTGGCTGCGGAGGAGCTTCGGCGTGTGATTATCGCCTATGAGCCGGTGTGGGCAATCGGCACGGGCGAAACCGCTACGCCGGAACAAGCGAACGAGGTTTGCGCCATATTGCGCGGACTGCTGGCGCGTATTTATAGTAAGGATGCGGCTGACCGTGCCGTTATCCAGTATGGCGGCAGCATGAACGACGCTAATGCGGCGGAGCTGCTCGCCCAGCCGGATATTGACGGCGGCCTGATTGGCGGCGCGTCGCTGGCGGCGGAAAAATTCGCGGTCATCGTCAACGCTGCAGGCTGACAAGGCGCATTCGGAAAGGGTAACCGAAATGGAAGACAGAACGTTGCGGTTGATCGAAACGTGCGTTGATACTGACGACATTGATTGGTTTTGGCTCGCGCCGCAAAATTCATGCACAAGGGACGATGTGCGCCGTGTTGAAACGGAGCTTGGCGTCAAGCTCCCCGATGAATATGCCGCACATCTGACCGGCGGATTACCTGGCGTATTCGTGATTGCAAATGACGAAATTTGGCCAAAAACCAGGCGTGGCGGGGCCTTCTGGATGTTCATGTATGCCCTGCACACTTTCACGGTTTCTGCTGGAACGGAGGACGTTGAGGATGAAATGCGCCTTATAAACGCTGGCAGGAGATTTATGGAAGAAACTGGTCTAAAAGCTGTACCAATCCTTAAATGGCAGTTGGACGCAGATTGTTACTGTGCCAATGAAAACGGCGAAATTTACAGTTTTTCTCACGAAACGGGTGAGCTTACCAAGGTTGAACTTGACTTTTGGGCGCTGTTTGAGCGCGAGCTTTGCCATTTGCAGGAAAACAAAGTCCGCATGGCTAAACTGATAAGTGGAAAGTAAGGAATATGGCATGAAAAAACCTTTATTGCTCTGCATTTTAGACGGCTTTGGGATTAACGGCGAAACCAAGGGCAACGCCGTTTTCACCGCCAATACGCCGAATATTGATCGCCTGTTTTCCACCTGCGCCCACACACAAATCGGCGCGTCCGGCCTGGATGTCGGCTTGCCGGATGGGCAAATGGGCAACAGCGAAGTCGGCCACACCAACATGGGCGCGGGGCGCGTCGTCTATCAGGAACTGACGCGAATTTCCAAGTCAATTGTTGATGGTGATTTCTTTACAAACCCGGCGCTGGCTGGCACGGTGGAGGCGGCGAAAGCCAACGGCAGTGCGCTCCACCTGATGGGTTTGCTCTCGAATGGCGGCGTGCACAGTCATAACACGCATCTCTATGCGCTGCTGGAACTGGCAAAAAGCGCGGGACTGGAGCACGTCTATATCCACGCCTTGCTGGATGGCCGCGATGTGGCGCCAAGCTCCGGCGCGGACTTTGTTCGTGATTTACAGTTGCATATCAGTGAGCTTAAAACGGGAAAAATCGCCACGGTGTGCGGGCGTTATTATGCAATGGATCGTGACAACCGCTGGGAACGTGTCAGCAAGGCATACGCCGCGTTTGCGAATGGCGAAGGCGTGCAGGCGGACGATGCTGAAGCCGCTGTCCGTGCCAGCTACCAAACGTTGGACGAGGAAGGCAAGCACCGCACCGACGAATTTATCCTACCCACAGTGATCGACAAAAACGGTGTTATTAAGCCACACGACAGCGTGGTGTTCTTCAACTTCCGCCCTGACCGCGCACGCGAAATCACCCGCGCCTTTGTTGACCCGGGCTTCGACGGTTTCGTCAGGAAAAACGGGTACTTCCCGTTGTATTATGTCTGCATGACGCAGTACGACGCAACCATGCCGAATGTGCGCGTTGCTTTTGCGCCGCAATCGTTGGCCAACACCTTGGGCGAGTACCTTAGTGCCCTTGGCAAAACCCAACTGCGCATTGCCGAAACCGAAAAATACGCTCATGTAACATTCTTTTTCAACGGCGGCGTGGAGAAGGTGTATCCTGGTGAGGACAGAGTGCTAATCCCATCACCAAAGGTGCCAACATACGATTTACAGCCCGAAATGAGTGCGTATCTGGTCGCGGACGCCGTGACGGAACGTGTCCTCTCCGGCAATTATAACGTGATTATCCTCAACTTCGCGAACTGCGATATGGTTGGCCACACAGGTGTGTTTGAGGCGGCAGTTGCGGCAGTGGAAGCGGTTGACGAATGCGTCGGGCGTGTGGAAGCAGCCGTGCGTTCTATCGGCGGCGAGTTCTTGCTCACCGCGGATCACGGCAACGCAGACCGCATGGAGGATATCGACGGTTCGCCTTTTACCGCGCACACAACCAATCCGGTGCCGTTTTTGGTCAGCGGGCGGGACGTCGCCTTGCGCAGCGGCGGCAGGCTCTGCGACGTTGCGCCTACTATGTTGGCGCTCATGGATTTGCCGCAGCCGCTGGAAATGTCAGGAAAAACGCTGATATCATGATTTGCAACCCCAGAGCAACAGCAATTACTTAATCATCCCAAAGTGATAAGATATAATCATGAGAATAGAAAAATTAATAGAAAACACAAAAGGAATAACCGACCCGCGGCGGAGAA
>JAIRYC010000109.1 GCA_031267965.1 Oscillospiraceae bacterium
CCGACCGCAGAATCGGAAACGGCGCAGGTTTCATCGGTGAATATATTCTTGAAAATGATCTTTTCTGCCTGTCTCCGTTGTTTCGGGTTCAGCGCGGAAAACTGAGTACGCCATGCGGCTGTCATAGTGCCGTACCGATTGATGACTGCCGGTTTCAGTTTTCGACTGCCGCCGTTTTGCGCATACATAGTATACGCCTCACGGTCATACTTGTACCGCTCAATGATAAACGCCTCCGGCATCATCAGTATCTCGTGAAACCGGCCAAGGTCTTTGCCAAACGCGGCCTCGAAAAAACTCCTGCCGCGCCCGATTTTCCCGTGGGTTGCATTGAGCACCGCTTGAACGGCCCGTATGTATTTTCGGTTCCACGCTTTCCCGATAAAACGGCGGTTGTCAAAGTAGGACGGGTCATCAATCGGGTGATACTTCATCGGGAATGAGTAAATATGCACGTCCAATTCCTCGCAAAGGTTAACATTCAAACGCAACCGCAGATACAATTCGTCAGGCGTGTCGTCATCTGAATTATACAACAGATAATTCGACAAATTGCGTATGCCATATTTTGCGGCGAGCCGAACCGCATCCGCATAGATTTCCCGCATCGGGCGGCCATCCGGCTTTTGCGGGTCAACGCCCCAATGGTCAAACGCGATACGAAGCGGTCGGATGTTCACCTCCGCCAACTTTTTCATTTTCGCCTCGGTCACAAGCCGCGCATCGACCCCTTGGTTAAAATCAATATACCGCGCATTACCGTGCGTCATCCCTTCCTGTTTGGCGTAAACAAGTTCTTGGTAGAGCGGCGCAAAAGTTTTGTCAAACGCCATGACGGATTTCGCCGTAGCGGTATCGGCATAGAGCAAGCCCCGATTTTCACGAGCGTTATAGAACTCGCCCTGCCCGCTTTCAGGCAATTTCGGCGCAACACGATCATAGAACGCCACCACCTTACGAACAAAAAAACGCACATTGTAACCAGCGCGTATATTATCAACGGCAATCGTGTATTCATTCGACGGAATATAGGTCGCGCCCTTTCCAAATCCGCACTCTTTTATCTCGTCAATAATCTTGTCAAAACGGCGTGAAGCAAACACATTGTTGTCAAGCAGCAACAAATCCTTCTGTTCGCCAAACTGCTCCCTGGTGGCCGCAATCTGCTCCCGAATGCTGATATACTGCCGGTATTTTGGTTCGAGGCGCGGCACGGCACAAAACGAACAGCGATTCACACACCCGCGTGTCGTGTATGCAAAATAAGCATTCCGCGCAGGATAGGTGTAATCTATTTCGTCAAGAATGGAGTAATCGAGCGGGAGTTCGTCAATGATTGTTTCGTCCCCCTTATCAATGACACCGGGCATGTCAAGCAAGCCAATATGCGGCAGGATAGCCGTTTCGGCAATTAATTGCTTTGCCAATATGCTTGACGCGATACCTCCCACGATAATTCTGCCATCGGCAACAACGAATTTTTTTGCCGCATTGATGGTCTCAATAGTTTTCCGCCAATAAAAAGTAAACAGCGTAGTAACTCCCACAATATCAAACTTAGGGAAATCGTTGTTTTTATAACGCGCTCTCATGACGAGAAGTTTTTGTTTTTCCTGAAAATCAGGAATATCATTTAGCAGGGCAGACTTCCCCGCTCTTATATATTGGCGCATCAGTCCGGTATACTCCCCAAGGTCAACAGCATAGTTCTCTTCCCAAAACTCCTCAAACAACAGAGCTGCCGCAAAATCGCGCAAATCACCTTTGAAAAATCGCACCGAATCACCACGATTGCGGAAATAGGTCGCGAGTTTCATGAGCCCCATAGGCGGATATTTGTTTTTATAATTTGGCTCGAGGAGTAATATTCGCCTTGGAGACATCAGGCTAATTCCTTCTCTATCTTCGCTATAATAGCATCGGCAGTAGCGGGATCAGTCAGCTTGCATATAATATCCCGGACTTTAGAAAGCGGGACAAGTTTATCCGGCTTAGCGTTCTCTATAGACGGTATCGGCGGCAAAACAGGTTTGTCAGACATTTCAGGAGAGGGTTTAACCGGAACAACTGGTTTTGCAGGGCGCGAAAGGCGGGTGGCGCGTTGCTCCTCGTTACTTTTTATAATTTCGTTGACCGCCAATTCAACAGTACCAAAATCACTGCCGCTAAGCTTTTCTTCTGTTTTCTCGCGAATTTTCGCCAGTTCCTGCTTGGCGTTTTCGGCTTCTCTTTGAGCATGTTCTAATTTTTGTTGCTGTTCCGCTGAAACTGTTTTGCCGGATGCCTGTGTCGTCGCAATTTCAGCTTCAAGCTGCTCGGCTTTCTCGATTTTTCCATATTTGCTGTTAATTTTTGAGCCTTCTCGATATATATCGTTGAGAGCGCAATTAAAAAACTCAGACAGAAGACGTTCAAATTGTACCCGCGCTTCATTTTCATTGAAATAGTCACGCTGTGAATTTGGGATAAGGTCTTTCGCGATTGCGAATACCTCGCCGATGAAATAATATTGCCCGCGGTCCTCTTTGAATAGTTTTTGGAGCGCGTCATCACCGCCAATCTGAATGTTTTGAGTGCGCAAGCGTATCCCGCGCATTTGGTTTTCTTTTTTCAAAACGCCTTGAAAATGGGAAAGTCCAAACCATAACCACGCTATTAAATTACCGTCATCGTCCTTGCAATCGTGAAAATCAACCTCAGTAATTTTATCTTCGCCTTTACTTGTGGTAAAAGACGGCGCATACTTTTTTAAAACGGGCTCTCCGTTGACCAGCACGTTATATTCCTGTATCGGTTGGTTGGCTAACTCTGCGTGCTTGTGAATTTGGTGGTGAAAGTAAAACGCGGGCGCATAACCCACCGGAGCGACAAACGATAGGTAATCTTTAACCTGTTGCAAGACGCACAATTCGGTATGTACATCGCGAACATTAAACATTTCCACTTTAAAGTAGTGACTGGACAAATCTTTCGCTTTGTTCTCACTGAAGGTAACCGTTGCGGTAAGCGCGTCATCAATGGTATAATGAACCTTATGCAAATTATGCGCGTCCATCATTTGCCGCATTTTTTCGGCATTACAGGTCATAACAGATTCGATAGCCTCGCCTTTTACCTTTGAGGTAAACACCAGCGTTTTGCAGTAGCCTATACCGCACCAGTGGCCAATACCGCGAAAGC
The DNA here is from genome assembly GCA_031267965.1 of Oscillospiraceae bacterium. GTDB lineage: Bacteria > Bacillota > Clostridia > Oscillospirales > Acutalibacteraceae > WRKY01. The sequence goes on from JAIRYC010000109.1 coordinate 3,181, forward strand.
CTTTATCCTCACCGAGTGTCTTTGCGGATTCGCCAATGCTGTATAGTGTCTGCCTAAATTGCGAAGAAGGGATGCCGGTAGCATTGTCCTCGATACTAATATGGCGTTTTTCAGTATCAATCCATAGCTCAATCAGCCCCTCACCTGATGCGATTAAGCCAGACCTAACGGCGGCATCAATTTGGTCGCAAGCGTTTTGAATATATTCTCTGAAAATTATCCGCGAATCACGATATTTTCCAGTCGTCAACTCTTCGAGGATATTTACCCCGACTATCACATTATCATTCATTTATACTTCTCCTTATTTGTTATTGCTTGAATTGTCTGTATATCGGACGCGGGAAGTGGATTTTAAGGAGCGAGCGAAAAACAGGATTTTGAATCAAATAATCTCCTTGGTCAAGCCGCGTAAGCATATTTTTATAGGTCCCCGGCAGACTACCGTAATCTCTCGTTGATGTTTCGATGGCGGTTGTTCTGCCGTAAGCGTGAGTGGCGCAGTTTCCTGTTACCCGGTCGTTGATGTTTGAGCGAAACTGCTCCGCCGCAAACAGCACGAGTCCAAGAGAGCGGCCGCGCTCCGTAATTTCCAATATTTCCCGCAGAATGGGGGAGCTTTTCGGTACATCTTTCGAGGCATATTTATTGAGTTCGTCAATAAATATCACTATTCGCGATGGCGGCGCGACATCCTGCTCCCCCTCATATTCACCAAGTTTTAGATTGTACAACGTCCTCATCGAATCCCCGAACACAAACGCCTGCTTGTCTTCCGGCAGTTTGGCTATATCAATGACGCACACCTCGTTTGGCTTAATCGTCTTTAAAGCATCTCCCAACCGGCACTCTGCCTTTGAAGTATCAGCGCGATTGGCAAACATATCGTCCTGTCTCGCCTTACGGAACACCCGTTTGAATTTCCGCCAACTCAGCACGGAAATATCGTTGCTGTTACCGCCGGAACCTTTCTGTGATTTTTCGGTAATTTTTTCCATGCAATCATCCCAAGTGCCAACACCACTATTTTCCCCAAAGTCAACATCGTCAGCATCAATTATTTTGCTGATAATGGACTCCATTGTCTGTTGCGGGTCGTCAATATTGGCAAACATCATCTCGATACTCTCTTTGTCATCCTCGTAAACATACCGGTATTTTTTCAGTTTGCCGCTCTCAATGTAAGCGTCTATATCTTTCTGGTCGAGATAAGTACTGCGTTTTACCGAAGTCGGTTCTGAAAACGGGATGAAATACCGGACTTTCTTGAACGGTTCGGTTAACAGTTTCATATCAGCATATTCTTTGAGTACCTGAGCGCGAAGGTCTTCTGCGCCATCAAAATCATTGGGCTTGTCGATTGCCATAAGGTCTTTGCCTTTGACGTTAAATATGACAAAAGCAACACTGTCATCATTGCCGGAATGTTGCAAATACTGGTCTTGAATAGCCTTCATCAGGAACATCGCATACGAGGTCTTTGATGCAAGCCCCGATATGCCGGAGATATTGAGGTGCGCTCCTTCCGGACCGAGCAGGAATTTCGAGTTGAGGTGTACCGGAAGCGTAATTTCATCATCGGTACCTTCATACATTTTGAGCGAGCCGCAGACAAGAGGGTTTTTAACGTTTTGCAGTCCCAGCGCAAAGGTGACTTCATCGGCAGTGGCAAGAAACACTTCCGCATTATTGTGTACCGGAGTATAAATATTCCGGTCGTTATACGATACCTTGGTCTCCGCAAAGTTCATGCCGACACGAAAGGTCGGTTCTTCAATATGCACGTCGCCAAAGTCACTTGATATGAAGTTCGTTAAAAAACTTTGCGCATCCGTAATATGCGAGATGTTTTCAATTATGCCGAACGTGAATGAACCGTCAAGATGCCTGACTTTAACGATGTCGAAAGCATTCAATTTTTCGTTTTGCTCCGTCCAAAAACAAAACTTGTCCATAGTCGTCGGATTCTTCTCCGTGGCGAGGATGCGCCCAATCAATCTGCTCATCTGTCTATTCCTCCTAAAACAGGTGTAAAAAGCTTTCCGTGCTGAGATAGTGCGATTTCACATAACGCTCTGTCAAATACACGGGGTATAAATGATTTGCCCAGCGAAGGTCAGTGCCGTAACATACCGGATTTCGTTCTCCTATCAAGTAAGCGGAAATCAGGTCAACAAGGTCGCTGTCCATCCCATATTCAACTTCCTCGCTGGATACCAGTATTTTTTCAGCCTTGATAATGCCGTCAAACGGTGTCTGCGTCCTTGTCCGGTCGCGTATGCGGACATACCACACCGCAAAGGCTATATCGCCAAGAAAATCCGTATCTTCAAAATATGCGGCGGGTGTCCGGCTGTATAAAGGCAGATCGGCAATAAAACCCGGGTTGGGTTTATTGCCGAGTACGAGGCACACCTCCGGATTGAAATGTTTCGATACGCCGATGACATAGTCGTAATTATTCTTGAACCTCTGGTACGCTTTCTGGTCAGAACGCAGAGCCTTGTCTGGCTGGTACTCCAAAGAGCCGTCCTTTACCAGATAGTTCTTGGTATTTAATTTGTTCTCGCTCACAAGCTCGGCAACCATTTTCCGCTCGTTTTCCATCAATCGGCTGAGGATTTTAGCAGTCCCTTTATCATTATACTCTTTTTCCTCTTTTGCCGATTTATACGAGAGAATAGTTGAGAATTTCCATCCGCTTGCGCTTATTCTGGCAAGTTCCGTTCCATCATTCAGCTTTTGGGCTGTTGCCGTTAGGAACCCTTGCTTTTTTCCGCTGGACTGCGCGATGTCCGGCATGGCGACAACGATTTCACGCTCGAACTTTTCGCGGAACATCCGCTTGTTTTCACGCCGACAGCATCCAACACCGATTTGTCCCGCGATAACGGGGTAGATTGCCGTGCGGTTGCCAGATTTCTCGAATCCCATATCATCGACTTTGTAGACATGCCGCGAACCGTCGAGAAAATAGGAAAACAGTTGCCC
>JAIRYC010000115.1 GCA_031267965.1 Oscillospiraceae bacterium
CAAGAATTATATTCTCACCCAAACCGCTCCACAATCGCCGCGAGACTTGGGAATACGTTTTTTGTCCCCGCCGCGTGGAAATCGGCCGAAGTCGTCGTACCGGTCGTCACTCCGGCAAACGCAACCGCCGACGCTGATGCTGTCTGCATATCCACAAAGCTATCGCCAATGTAGAGCGCACGCTCCCGTGGCACGCCCAACTTTTCCAGCGCAAGCCAAACACCGTCAGGCGCAGGCTTTGGGGCGGCATAGGTTTCAATGCCCAGAACCAAGTCAACCCACTCTGACGCATCAAACTCCCGCAGGACCGATTTAATCCTATGCGTCGTTTTGTTGGATACGATCGCCGTCTTTCCACCCGCTGACTTAAGCCGTTTGAGCGAGTCGATTGTGTCCGGGTACAGCCGCGTGCCTTTGCTGCCAACCACGTCAGCCTTCTCACGCCAATGCTGATGGAACACCAGTGCTTCTTCGTAGTCCGTGCAGCCTGTAAGCATAGCGTAGGTTTCCTCTACCGTCTTGCCTACACACATCAGTATCGTCTCCGGCAGGACGGGCGCATACCCCATCTGCGCAAGGGCATGGTTACAACAGAGCACAATGCCTTCACCAGTATCGGCAAGGGTCAGGTCAAAATCAAAAATAAATGCGTTAAACAATTCATTACTCCTTTGGTGATACGGTCTGCATGATCCTGTTGACGATTGCTAGCCTCCCATACAGAATTTATTCCCGCGCAAATAAACGTCATATACGCGCCTTAATTTTTCATCTGTAATCAGTAAATCCGCGCGTTTGCCCAAAGCAATTGAGCCGATTTCGGCATCCGCGCCCACAACCCGCGCCGGGTTGATTGTGCACGCACGCACCGCCTCTTCTAAGAGTATGCCAATATCACGCAAAACTTGCAGATTGCTGAACATGTTGCCCGTACCACCCGCAATGGTGCCGTCTGCGAACTGAGCCTTACCACCGCTGACAGTCGCCGGCTGACCGCCCAAATCGTATGTCCCGTCCGGCATATCCGCCGCCTGCATGGCGTCACTGATTGCCACAAAGCGATTTTTGCCCAGCATACGCTGCGCCTGACGAATCAGTGCAGGATGTACATGGAACCCGTCGCAGATCATCTCCGCCGTGGCTGTTCCGCTCTCAAAAAAAGCAGTGGGCACACCAGGCACGCGTGCGCTGATTGATTCCATCGCGTTATACATATGCGTTGCATGTGAGAATCCGCTCGCCAATGCGCTTTTTGCTGTATCGTAATCCGCCGCAGTGTGAGCAATGGATACCGTACAGACCTTTTCCGCCTGCCGCGCAAACGCAAACGCACCCTCCAATTCCGGCGCGCAGTCAACAACGCACACCGGGCATAGTGCGTTCAGGCGGCTAAATTCCGAATAGCTTGGCAAGCGTAAAAAAGCTTCATCTTGCGCACCTTTTTTCTTGGCGGATAAAAAAGGTCCTTCCATACGCACACCAAGTATCTGCGCACCGCCCTCTTTGCCACGGTATTCGCCGCAAACGGCAAACGCGTCTTCCAAAGCATCAAGCGGCAATGTCATAGAAGCAGGACAAAACGCGGTCACACCATGCTTTGCCAGTGCGCATGACATAGTTTCCAATGCCGAAGGTGCTGCGCCGCAAAAATCCGCGCCGGCAATGCCATGCACGTGGATATCTACTAGCCCCGGCAAAATCCACAACCCGGTCAGGTCAACACCATTGCCGGAGATTTGCGGCGCAAGCTCAGCAATGCGGTTCCTCTCTATGCGTAAATCCATGCGGTGCGGGATAAAATCATCGCAAATAACCGTGGCGTTTTTTAACAGCATGGCGTCACCTCATTATATACTTACGATTAAACTGCAATTTCTCCTGTGCAGATAAATTCCGCCGGACCCGTTTTGTAAACAAAGCCGTCTGCGGAAGTCCAGCGAATCGCCAAATCGCCGCCGCGCAAACGCAGAGTAATATCCTTATCTTTAGCGCAGTAGCCCTGCAATATTGCGGCGACCGCCGTTGCGCAAGCACCTGTGCCGCAGGCGAGCGTTTCACCACTGCCGCGCTCCCAGACGCGCATCTCCAGCAACGTGGACGAACGCACCTTGCAGAATTCCGTATTCACCCGTTCCGGGAACGCTTTGTGGCTCTCAAACGCAGGCGCAATGCGCGGCAAATCAAGCCCGGCGGGACTTTCTTTCATAAAGGTAACGCAATGCGGGTTGCCCATACTCACCGCAGTGACGCGCCATATCTTGCCCTCAACCTCCAATGGAACGTCTACCGCAAGTGTGCCGTCAAACAGCGCGGGAATCTCCGGCGGGCTGAGGATCGGTGCGCCCATATTCACCGTTGCGGACTGAAACGCGCCGTTCTCGTCTGTGTGGATTTGTATGATTTTGACGCCGCTCAGCGTTTCGAGCGTGACCTCGGTTTTGTTCGTCAGCCCGTTATCATAAACATAGCGCCCAATGCAGCGTGTGGCGTTGCCGCACATTTTACCCTCGGAGCCGTCGGCGTTGTACATCGCCATGCGGAAATCCGCCACATCACTGGGCAAGATGACAATCAACCCGTCCGCGCCAATGCCAAAATGCCTGTCGCTGACCTTGATAGCTGTTGCCGCAGGATCGGCAAGGTGCTCCTCAAAGCCGTTGACGTAGATATAATCGTTGCCTGCGCCATGCATTTTTGTAAACTTCATGGTGATTTCCTTTCCTAACAATAATTATGCGATTTGCGTTACGCGGCATTTTTGGCAAAGCGGATATTCATCCAAAAACGGAGCGATAAAATGCCGCATTCCCGCAAAATTCTCTCCATAAAAATATAATGCAGTGTCCTGCGGCCCTTCCCACCAGCTATAAAGCTCGCCCTTATTTTCCAAAAGATTACCTAATTCAGAAACAACGTAATTTATGTCGCACTTCTCATATATCGAATCTGGTAAATCTATTCCGTTGAGGTAGAGAGCCAAGCCCTCCAGCGTACCGATTTCACGGCGGTTATCCGGTGAAAAAATCAAATGTGAACCTTTTGGAATCGGAAATTTTTGCAGAATTTGCATAAACTCATTTTTACAAACCGCGAAATCCCGGCTTAACTCAATTTCCACATCGCATTCTTCCGGTTCCCCCTCTTTTGAGATTAGAGTGCCGCCGCCATCCACTTTGCCTAAACCAGCTTCCCCTAAAGCTTCATCAAGTGGATCCTCATAACGGTCGCCTCGGTGGAATGGCTGAAGGCGGGCGTTTAAACTAAGAGTAATGTGTTCCATTAGCTCAACCTCACTTAGTCATTACTATCAATATGTCACAGCGCCCATACGCCATCCGCCAACAGCACCAAATGCTGCTTTGCCGCCCTGAAATACCGCAGCGGCTGATATCCCGGCAGACTGCAAAAATCACGTATAAACAGCCTCTGCTTATCCGGGTTCAGCGACCGGATGGATTCGCTGCCCTTGCAGCAAACATAAAGCCGCGTGCTGCCCTCACGGTCAATGTACGCGCTAAGGTGCACCGGCTCCGGAAAGTCCGGTTTGCCCTCGCCACCAACGGAAAAGTCCCAAGTCCAATCGCCGGACTGTATGCGCAGCACGGCATTTTTATCCGGGCAAATTCCCCACCAGTCGCCGCCGGCAAACACGGGCGAACTAATTGCCGAACCATTATACATCAGCGCGCCTTGTCGGTGTAACCTGCCGGAACCATCAAACAGATTGAAGTCGCCTGTTTGGGGCGAAAGAACCATCAGCTTGCCGCCTGTATCCACAGCAGTTTGGCAACTCAAACGCAAAGAGGGGTCTATCTGCTTGACGATCGAACCGAAATATTCGCCAAACTTGAGCCGGAAATACAGCTCTTGCGGTATTTGCTTTGCATTCCCGGTTACTGCGCTGAATTGCCAAAACGAAGCAAGCACCCTACCCTCATGGTAGGGTTTATACTTGATGTAGGCGACCCCGTTGGTCAGCGGCAAAAGCCCCCAGACAGGTTCGGCAAGAATCGACCGCATGTGCTCTCCTTGTAAAAAATTCCGCACAATGTGCCGCGTTTGTGATTATATCACCAGCCGACGCGGAGCGTGACATCTCCCCATCGGTACACATTTTGCACAAAAATCCTCCCCCCCGAAAAAGATCCCGCCAAGCCGGACATAGCCTCTTATAACCTGCCAACAGAGTGTCAGGTGGGTGCCCGCCCTGCGGTTTCGCGCTCCCTTCATCCGGCAAAGCCGGGAGGTCTGCAGTCCGCCGCCGGAGTATCCAGGCTCCCTTTTACAAGAGTGTTGGGTTATACGTGCTATGCTTCTCGCACAAGGCAGGATCCGCTTCGACAGCATTATGGATTAATCTTTCAATTCGTTTTCGTCGTCCTCCTCATCTTCATCGCCGCCATAAAGCTCCGCGAGTCTTTCCTCAAACAGTGCTCCGATTTCGTCGAGCAACGCTTCATCCTTAATGGGCATAAGAAAAGTCTCGCTATTTTCTTCCTGCACCGCAAGCACAATGAATTCGTCCTCCTCGGGCGCATCGTCGTCGTTATCATAAAGCGGCGCGAGCGCCACAAAATGTCCATCGTCTGTTTCAATGCGGTCCAGCGCCTCGAACATATATTCGCAGCCGTCTTCGTCCGTAACCATAACGATGTCCTGCGGATATTCCTCCTGCGCCATGCCGACACCTCCTTCATTACGATAATATTGTAGCTTTTTTACGCCGCGTTGTCAAGTTTTCCCCGCAGCCTTGAAAATATTTGCTTGCCGTGTTATACTTTAATATAGTATGCAGGAAATTTTATTTGGGGTGGTAATACTATGGCGAGCAAGGTTTGGTGCAGGATGTTTCAGTTTGCAATGCGCACGGCAACGCTCTTTTTGAACTGGACGCCGCCAGAGCGACTTGAAGGCGCCGGCAGCGTCAAGGAACTTCCTAAGCTCATCAAGCGCGACGGTTTGAAGAAAATCCTGCTGGTGACCGACAAAGGGTTAACCGAGCTTGGACTTTATAACGGTCTGCTGGAAGCGCTCAAAAAGCGGGATATAGGCGCCGTACTTTTTGACGACGTCCGGCCAAACCCGACCGTAGACAATATTGAAGCCGGGCTTGCACTATATCTTGCGGAAAGTTGTCAGGGGATAGTCGCGTTTGGCGGCGGTTCGCCTATGGACTGCGCAAAAGGAATTGGCGCGCGCCTTGCACGCCCAAACAAATCCATCCTTAAAATGCGCGGCACACTTAAAGTTATTAAGAAAATCCCACCTCTCTATGCAATCCCCACTACGGCGGGCACCGGCAGTGAATGCACCGTTGCGGCAGTCGTCAGCGACCCCAAAACACACGAGAAAGGTGCAGTCAACGACCCTGTCCTGCGTCCGCGTGTGGCCGTGCTCGACCCCAAACTCACACTGGGCTTGCCGCCTCATATCACATCAACAACCGGTATGGATGCATTGACACACGCGGTTGAGGCTTACATTGGCGGCTCCAACACAAAGGATACAAAACGCTGGGCTGAGGAAGCCACCGCGCTTATTTTCGCTAACCTCGAGAAGGTTTACGCAGATGGCAAGGACGTTGCCGCGCGGGCAAACATGCTTCTCGCCTCGCACTTGGCCGGGCTTGCGTTCACAAGGGCTTACGTGGGCTACGTACACTCAATCGCGCACAATATGGGCGGCATATATGGCACGCCGCACGGACTTGCCAACGCAATTATCCTGCCATATGTGCTGGAGGATTACGGCCCGGCAATTTACACGTCGCTTGCCGCGCTTTGCGACGCCGCAGGGCTTACAGGCGTTAACGGTGACGAAGCCAAGGCAAAGGCATTTATTTCCGAAATCCGCGCAATGAACGCCCGAATGAATATCCCTGACAAAATTGCGGATTTGCGTGAGACAGATATCCCGCTGATCGCCAAGCGTGCTCTGCTTGAAGGTAACCCGCTTTATCCGGTTCCTGTAATTTGGGATCAGGCACATTGCGAGGCGGTTATCCACAGACTGATGGCGGCGTAGGGGCATGTCATGACGTGCCCCTGCCACACGCGCAAAGAAAGTGAAATACACCCATGTCCGTAAACCATGCCGAACGCGCGGCTGAGCTGCGCAAGGAAGGCTGTAACTGCGCCCAAGCGGTATTGGGCGCTTATTGTGAGGAATTAGGCTTGCCCGAAGAAACGGCAAAGCTCATGACTGCGGGTTATGGCAATGGCTTGGGCAACGGGCAGGGCACCTGCGGCGCAGTGCTCAGCGGGATTCTCGTACTCGGCTTGCGGCACGGCACAAACCGTACGCCGGTCAAAACAAAATTCGGGACCTTTCGGGATGAATTCCAGCGATGTGCGGGAGAGCTCACTTGCTTTAAGCTGCGGCAAGGTCAAACGCCGTGCGGAGATTTGGTTGCGCTGGCGGTAGAACTGCTGGACACAGAGGAGCAAGCATGACCAAACGTCAAAAGAAAAAGCTTCTGCCAATCATCATTGCGGCAACAGTGCTGGTTACCGGCTCATTACTGCCCTCTCTTGGTTTGCCCGGCATTCCCGATTGGGATACAATTTTTACCGAAACGGGCTTGCGCGGCGGAGAAACCGATGATTTGCCTTTGCAAGCACACTTTATTGACATCGGTCAAGGCGACTGCACCTTGATTCAGTCGGGCGGCGTTAACGTACTCATAGACGGCGCAAAACCCGGAAATGATAAAGTAATAAACGCTTACCTTAAAAATCACAACGTAAAACAGTTGGACTATCTTATTGCAACCCATCCGGACAGTGACCATATCGGCTCACTGCCGGAGGTCATCAAGGCATATCCGCCAAAAAACGTAATCCTGCCCCGTTTGAGCGAAAAGAACACGCCTTCCACAAAAAATTATACCAGCCTGCTTAGCGCAATAAAAGCCAGCGGCGCCAAGGCGATTGCCGCCGAACTAGGCAAATCTTACACAATCGGCGAAGCGAAAATGGAAATCCTTGCGCCGTTTACGCAATATGACGACACAAACAATATGTCCGTCGTGGCGCGGGTGACGCTGGGCAACATTGCCTATCTTTTTACAGGCGACGCAGAAACAAAAAGTGAAAGAGATATGCTTGTCTCCGGCAGAACACTGCGCGCTGATGTGCTGAAAGCCGGCCACCACGGCAGTAAGACCGGCAGCGGCAAGGCATTTTTGGCGGCGGTAAATCCCAAGGCCGTGGTTATCTCTTGCGGGCAGGATAACAGCTATGGGCATCCGCACATGGAAACACTGAAAAAGCTGACCGCAATAGGCGCACAGGTTTACCGCACAGACCAACTGGGCACCATCATCATCGCAACGGACGGAAAAGAGTTGGTGACAAAATGGACGAAATCCTAGCGCTGGACCGCATTGAGGGAAGCATTGCTGTGCTGGAGACGGAGAACGGAAAATACATGGACGTTCCACTTGCACAACTGCCCGAGGGCACAAGGCAAGGCAGCGTTCTGCGCCGCCGCCCGAATGGCGTATACTCCCTTGACGCGGATGAGGAAGCCAAGCGCAGGGCAGAAAACTTTGCGCTGGCGGAATCACTGTTTGAAGATTGATGGCATAATACATCGTCAAAAATTACTAAGGAGTTCATCATGAAACTTGGAAGACGCATTGCAGCATTGCTGCTGATTCTCGCCGCCGTGCTGGTGGCCGTCCGCGCAGCATGGACAATCGGCAGGGGTGTGGACAACGCAAAAGAATTTTTTTATGGCTTTATCGGCAAGGATGTTGACACGCCCTCCGAGGATAGCTACAGTAATGAGGATGGCTATATCACCGAAACCAAGCTAATTCCTGTGCGTGGTGTGGACACCGTATCGCTTGAGGTCGATGCGGCACAGATTAAGCTCAAGGTGGGCGGCGGGAGCGATATTGTGGTTGAGGCCGCGTACAATGAGAAAAATTTTGTTGTCGATAATGCGTTTTCGGCTGTTAGAAGCAATGGCACGGCAACAATTAGCCTAAAGCTGAAAACGTTGAATTTTACCATTGGCAAGAGTGTGCGCCGGAGCGTGCTGACGGTGACAATCCCGGAAAAATTTAAAGGTTCGCTGAACCTTCATTTTAACGCCTGCGTTTTTGACGGAGACAGCGGCAACGCCAGCAGCATTTCCCTAAACGCCAACGCCGTCAAGTTGGAGCTGCGTGGGATATCGGGCAGCCTTTCCGCCAAGATCAATGCCGGAGACAGTGAGTTCTATGTGCGTGGTGCTGCAGGCGACATCAATATAACCTCATCTGCGTGCGCGACTAAAATCAACCTGCCTGCAAAAAGCAATTTTAAGGTTTCACCCAAAATGAATGCCGGCACTTGCAAAAATAACTACGATGATAAGGTTGAGCGCAAAGGGAAAGAGTATGCCCTGAATTTAACCGGCAACGCTGCGGCTTTTACGGTTGATGTGACTGATTAATTTGCTTTTTTGCACAAAATATAATATAATTATTTGAAAAGTGATTGTTTGGAGGTACCCAAAATGCCGCAAAAGTTTTACATCACCACAGCCATAGCATACACCTCGCGCAAGCCGCATATTGGCAACAGCTACGAGATTGTGCTGACGGACGCCATTGCGCGCTTTAAGCGAATGGCAGGCTTTGATGTATTCTTTTTAACCGGCACGGATGAGCATGGGCAAAAAATCGAAACCTGCGCCAAAGAGGCAGGGGTTTCGCCGAAGGCCTACGTAGACGAGATTGCAGGGGAAATACGCCGGATTTGCGACCTGCTCGGCGCGTCATACGATAAATTTATCCGAACAACTGACGATTATCATGAGCGCGCCGTGCAAAAAATCTTCAAAAAGCTTTACGAGCAGGACGACATTTACAAAAGCAACTACAAGGGGCTTTACTGCGTGCCCTGCGAAAGCTTTTTCACTGAATCACAGCTGGTTGACGGCAAGTGCCCTGACTGCGGACGCGCGGTTACCCCCGCAACAGAGGAGGCATACTTTCTCCGCCTGAGCAACTATCAGGAGCGGCTGGAAAAGTATATTGAGGAAAATCCCGGCTTCATTTATCCCGAAAGCCGCAAACGTGAGATGGTCAACAACTTCCTAAAGCCCGGCTTGCAGGACTTATGTGTGTCGCGCACGTCCTTCACTTGGGGCGTACCTGTGGATTTTGACGAGGGGCATATAGTCTATGTCTGGATTGACGCGCTATCTAACTATATTACAGCCTTGGGCTACAACCCGGACGGCAGCGGCGGCGATTACAAAAAATATTGGCCTGCCGACGCACATGTAATTGGCAAGGATATCCTGCGCTTCCACACAATCTACTGGCCTATCCTGCTTATGGCGCTAGGCGAGGAACTGCCCAAAAAAGTGTTCGGGCATCCGTGGTGGCTGTTTGGCGAGGACAAAATGAGCAAATCCAAGGGCAATGTCATCTATGCTGATACGCTGGCGGACGTTCTTGGGCGCGATGCGGTGCGCTGGTACCTTTTGGCGGAAATGCCACACGCACAGGACGGCTCAATTACCTTGGAGCGCGTTGTTGAGCGTTACAATGCCGACCTTGCCAACGTGCTTGGCAATCTGATACAGCGCAGTATTTCCATGGTGGGCAAGTACTTCAATGGCGTTTTGCCCGCGCCGGAGCGTGAACGCACACTGGAGGATGCCGCGCTTGAGGAAACCGCGCTTGCCGCTCTCCCCGCGCTTGAAAACGCAATTGATTCATTCCGTTTGGCGGATGCTTGCGAGATTATCGTCAACTTTGCCAAGCGCGCCAACAAATATGTGGATAAAACCGCCCCTTGGGTGCTTGCCAAAGACGAAGCCCTGCGGGCACGTTTGGGCACAGTGCTTTATCACTTGATAGAATCCTGTCGTTTCCTGGGAGTTTTGCTCGGACCGTTTATGCCTCAAACTGCGGCGGAAATTCTTCGGCAAATCAATGCCGGCGCAGCAGTGGGGCTGGAATCGCTCTCCACGTTTGGCGGCATGGCGCCCGGCACGCAGTTAGGTGAGCCTTCCGCACTGTTTGCAAGGCTCAAGCCAGAGGAAACGCTGGAACGGCTGAGAAACGAAGGCTAAATAAAAAGGGGGCGAGATTCGCTCCCTTTTGTCTTTTATTGTCATTACTCTTGATCACTCTCCTTGCGTTTGACGCGAAGCTCGCAGCCTTACACGCAGAACGCTCAACACAAAAAGCGCAAGCGTCAAATCAACCGGATCAGCAGGAGCTAGCTTGGTAAGTTGGTCTTCTCTGCCGATTAAAATCATCAAAATGCGCGGGACAAAGCATAGCAATGCAAAAAGCGCCGCCGGGAATCCAAACGCAGGCAATATCCAGTCATTATTGCTTTCATTTACGCCACTGTAAAGCTGTGCGAAGGTCATAAAGAATATCAGCAGGAACGCAAGCGCCAGCAGTTCATAAAACAACTCCGAAACGCGCATAAAACTCAATGTGCGTGTAAAGCGGAAAATTGTGCGCATAACCAGCCACAACGCCGGAAAAAGTGCCCAAATATGCCGGTTGGATGCACCGCCCTTGCCATGAAAATGTTCAATTCCAAACAACAGGACAAACACTGCGACCGGAAATGCCATTATTGCCTCAAGCAAGCGCGGCAAAAGCCCCGTCTTCATTAGTATTGTGAAGGTGTTATCGCTTTCGATAACAGCGGTCAGATTATCCCCGAGGTGCTCTCTAAGGAAGTTAACGCAAACGAACATATCCCAAAGCAGGCAGAGTGAAAGCGCGATGGCAGCAATCGCGGTCGCCCGGCTTTTGATCGGCTTGCCGTCATAGCGCAAAACCGCAAGTCGAGCCGAGCCTCGGGTAAAGTAATTTAGCCCAATAAAAAATACAACAACCAAAACCACAAGCACGCTAAGGGTAACAACGCTCCAGTCGCGGCTTGCGTAAAAGCCATCGACCGGCTCAAGCAGCTTGTTCAGATGATGAAAGCGCAGTGCTGTAAACAACGGCAGGGCGATAATAAAGACACACCAAAAAAGCTTTTTAAAAGGTATGCGGCGATTCTCCTTCATAGCTCCCCCAAAAACTCAAGTTAACGCTCAATGATATAATATACCACAAACCGAGCTGAACTGCAACTGTTTTTGTGCTTGGCAAGAGAGTGTTCATAAAATGTAAAAAGTTTTTTCATATTTTTCTTTATTAGAATTACAACAGACGGACTGTGTGATATAATACATCCATAAACAGTGGTAATTTGTTTTAGCTTTATTTGAAGGGAGGGAAATATAATGCTGTGGATTAAGGATTTGATTGATGCAGTCGTTAGTCTCTTGAAAGAGAAGTTTGTATTTGAAGGTCTGGATCTCGACACAACATGGGGTTCTTTTGCTACTTGGCTCAAGTCTTTTGTGTAGAGAGTAAGCGCACCAGAATGAACGGCGTTCCCGCGCGGAGCGTCGTTTTTATTTTGCACGCATATTTTGCACGCAAAGGAATAAAACGCCGCACAAATGTAAAAAATACAGGTGATCTGAGAATGATTGCCAAAGCTATACCGTGGAGGAAAACATGCGGCAAGCGTCGCCTAGTGATTGGATTCGGCGTATGGCCATTGTGTTGGCCGCGTTCTGTTTGCCATATGCCGCGCTCTCCGTGCCTGCACAAAAAAGTCAGAAGCCGCTCCAAGAAATCCGCTACACACTGCGCGAATACAATGGTGAGCTTGCGCTCTTTCGAGAGGACGAGCCTGTGCCCTGCGCGCTTTATGATGTTCCTGTTGATTTGCTCCCGGAAGTCGACAGGGTGCAATTGCGTTCCGGCATTTCCGTCAGCGGGGACGACGAACTGCGGCGCATGCTGGAGGATTACACGAGTTGAGCATCATCTTTTTTTGAAGATGAAAAGCTTACTGAACACATAATTCAGTGCTACAATCACAACCTGCACAATGCATTTAGCTAAAAATGAATACGTTTCCATAAACTCCGCGGTGCGGTGTGTCAGCGGTGTATCCCAAATCCGGATCAATATGCCGCCAGCCCAAACATCGAAAGCAAGCACGCTCACCAACAGGAACATCAAGCCTTGGTCAATCCCGAGCGAAACCACTCGCGCCGCCACAAACGAGAGGAACTCGCGCTGTGTCGTTTTTTTCTCCCAGCTTTTGGATTCAAATACAAACAGCTTGTTGGTAACAAACGCAAAAAGTACGGCCGCTACCCAAGCGATAGTGTTCGCGTCCAGATAATCATAGCTTTTACTGCCATCAAACAAGTGCAAAACGCCCTGCCAGCCAAACGCGGCAAAGAGCTTTTGCGCACCCCAATAGAAACCAAAGTTGACTACAGTCGTCACTAAGCCAAAGACAATATAGAGGATTGTTTCGCGGTTAAGGAGCTTTTTAATCAATGTGCATTTTTTTGCCATGCCGACCTCCTTTGGTTGACGTCTTATTGATGACACAAAACAAAGGTTTTTCCAATAAATATTGCCTCAGCAGGTCGATAATTCAACAAACAAAGAATATCGTCACAGTTGCAAAAGCCGCAGTTATTACAAGTGCCCAGCCTTTCTTTTCTGCGCTGTGGAATTGTTCAAAAAAGAGCCAGTCACGCACAACATTAGGGTGTGTGTGCGCCAAATAGACGCCCAATGTGGTGGATGAAAGCGTGTTTATAATCCGGCTTGAACCGCTCCCGGGAAGTTTGAGTGAACGGAAAAACAGGAATAGCCCCATGCCTAATGTAAAAACAAGCACACCGTTTCTTCTGCCAAAATTCGGTGTATAATACTGTGAGAACTCGGTTTTGGTGGCAGTGACCCGCCAAACTGTTGCAAAAGCAGCGCCAATCCAACTGACGACAGAAACTGTTGCCCAAAGTAGTTTCTTATTAAAAATCTCTTGGGGATGAAGACGTACATATGCTGCTGCGCTATAGTAAAAAATCATCATCACAAAGTCGTTATAAATATAATTAACGTTAAGGAATGTTGGTATAGCACAAACAGTAATAAACAGCACAAGCAAAAAGCGGCGAAATGATTTTGTGCTGAGGCTGTGCAAAAGCTTGTTTAAAAATGGTGAGATTATCATTAAAGCAATAAAGACTGTTGGATACCAATAGTAACCATTAAGTACGGCTAACAGTGTTTTAACTATTTGCGAGGCATCTATCTGCTTATGGAAGCTCAGCGTCATAACAAGATATACAGTTAGCGCATAGAATGTGGTTTCCAATGCGATTTTTGCAACACGCTGCCAGTTGAACTTGCTGTTAACTGAAAAATACCCGGAAATTAAAACAAAGATGCAAACGCCGCCGTATCCAAGGATTGGACTCAAAGCGGCTAAAAATAAATTGCGCTCTGTGAACCCAATGCGGTCCTCAAAATGACCAAAAGTGCTAAAGTGGCAAGCAATAATCATCAATGCACTCAAAATTCGCAACAACTCCAGATTAGACTGACGTGCGGCGCCGGGCTTGTTTCGTGTAGTTGCTGCAGTCGGTTGATTCATGGTATTGCCCTCCCTGTAAATTCATTTAATCGGTGAATTTCACGTTGCTCTTGCCGCTCAAGTTTTCCACCTCCGGGCGCAAAATGCAAAACGCCCTGCCGGCCAAACGCGGTAAAGAGCTTTTGCGCACCCCCAATAGAAACCAAAGTTAACTACAGTCGTCACTATGCCAAAGACAATATAGAGGATTGTTTTGTAGTTGAACAGCTTGGTGCGCAAGCTTTTTTCCGTGTCGCTCATTTTGGTTTCTCCCCGTTCCTTGATTTTTCTTTGCGCCTGCGGTTGAAATAGTCCTTTTTGCTGACGCCGCGAATAGCAATGATCCTATAAATATCTATTTCTTTTGCTAAAAAAGTGCTTCCAGAAGTTGACTGCGTATTTAAAATTAACTGCGTCAAAAATCTGAATGCAGCAAAAGATGACAGAAAACAAACACCCAATATATTCATACCCTTTTCGTATTTGCAAATGCTCAATATTTCAAACAGAACTTGCAAGGACATGAGGATTAACGCAATACGTTTCACATAGGCGCAGTAACGCAACGGAATTGCCGCGGTGAATTTGGTGTATATCAGCCACTCCCTAAAAGCAACGCCAGATAGATAAACCGCATTCCAAAGAATCGGCCGGCACTTTATTGAACACTTTCATCTATGCCTTTTACCACTCACTGTTTTAACGTCCAACCGCAATACGCAAACCCCATTAAGCGCTGCCTGCGGAATGCTGAACGCCCGCCCCGGTGCGTAATGCGCCATAAGCGCCGCAAGACCTGCGCGTTTCTCCTCATCCTCTGTGCAAACGACCACATGCTCATTACCTAAAACCGACACATACTTCATGGTGAAGCCGCACGCTTCAGTTCCGCCAATCAATTCACTAGGCACATCGCATTCAAACGCGGCTTCAGGATTTGCCCGTATTATATCCAACTTACGGCCTTCCTTTGCACAATGAAACCACAAGGTCAACGCGCCATTGGACTCCGCGTACCCAAAATTCAGCGGAACAACATACGGCTGCGTCTCGTCGCACAGCGCAAGCCGGCAGACCATGCATTCACGCAGAATTGCGAGGATTCCGACACGGCTTTTTATTTCGCGGTCACTTTGGCGTATAGCCTCCTCCTATAGGAGAAAATATGGAAGTACCTGCCTTGATTTCAATGATCCCGACGATCATGACAACGATAAAGAAGACCTCCGCAAGAATCAGAATACAGAGCACAACGCCGATAAGCACCCACAACAGTTTTGACTGAACCGTCAATTTGCCCATAAACAAATCAATCCGCCTTTCCGCAAGCATGGCAAACGCGTCTTTCGTTATACCCGCACCTCACCTCGCAAGCCCAGCCACGCACTGTGTTCTTCCAGTATAGGAACAACCTCGCCTGCAACAAACTCTTCCGTCTGCTCCGGCGCCCTGCCAACAAAGTTTGCAGGCTCAGTCAGCTTTTCCAAATCCGCAAGCGTAACCCCAAACGCCGGGTCGTTCGCAATACGCGCAAGCAGGTCGTTCGGCCTGCCTTCTTCCTTGACAACGCGCCCGGCTGCCATTGAGTGCACACGAATACGCTCGTGCAGCGCCTGCCTGTCGCCGCCGCACTTGACGCAGTTCATCAGGATATTTTCCGTCGCCATAAACGGCAGCTCCGCACGCAGACGAGCGTCAATCATTTTGGGATATACAACCATGCCGTTCGTGACATTAAGGCAAAGCTCCAGCACTGCGTCCGCCGCAAGGAATGCCTCCGGCACAGCAATACGCTTGTTGGCGGAATCATCCAGCGTACGCTCAAACCACTGCGCAGATGCCGTAAGCGCCGGATTCAGCGCATCCGCCAGCAGGTAGCGCGCCAGCGAACCAATACGCTCCGAGCGCATTGGGTTGCGTTTATACGCCATGGCGCTGGAGCCGATTTGCTGCTTTTCGAACGGCTCTTCAACCTCCTTCAGGTGCTGAAGCAGACGCAAATCCGTAGAAAACTTGCCGGCTGACTGCGCCAAGCCCGCCAGCACGTTCAGTACGGCAGAATCCACCTTGCGCGGGTAAGTCTGCCCACTGACGGCAAAGCAAGAAGCGAAGCCCATTTTTTTCGCAATGAGCGCATCCAGGCTGCGGCACTTTTCGTGGTCGCCCGCAAACAGCTCCAAAAAGCTGGCTTGCGTACCGGTCGTCCCCTTTGAGCCAAGCAGCCGCATTTGAGAGATGCGGAACGTGATTTCGTGGTAATCCAGCAAAAAGTCCTGCAGCCAGAGCGCGGCGCGCTTGCCAACCGTTGTAGGCTGGGCAGGCTGGCCGTGGGTAAAGCCAAGGCAGGGCAGGTCCTTATATTGCAGAGCAAAGCGCGAGAGTGAATTCAGTAGGTTAACAAGCTTTTTTTGAATCAAATGCAACGCATCCGTCATGATGATAATGTCAGTGTTATCACCCACATAGCAACTGGTTGCGCCAAGGTGGATAATGCCCTTTGCACCCGGGCATTGCAGTCCGTAAGCATAGACGTGGGACATGACATCGTGGCGGCACTCCTTCTCGCACCGTTCGGCATCCTCATAATTGATATCTTCCGCGTGAGCCTTTAACTCCGCGATTTGTTCCTGCGTGACGGGTAACCCAAGCTCGTGCTCCGCTTCGGCAAGGGCGATCCAAAGCCGCCGCCAAGTTCTAAACTTGCGGTCGGAGGAAAACAACTCCTGCATTTTGCGGCTGGCATAGCGAGTGTTCAGCGGGGATTCATAGCTTGCGTAACTCATGGCGGCAACCTCTTTGCACGTTAGTATTTGACTAAAAGATTATATCACAAACCATACGCAAAACGCAATTGCGGTTCATGCGCAAATATGGTACAACATTTTCAAAAAGCTCGGAAATGCCTGTAGATTAGGCTTTTCCGGGCTTTCTCTGTTCCTAACGGGTTACTAACGCTAAGGCTTCGGTAAGCTCTTGGAGCGTTTTATGGGTATAAATTCTCTCGCCTACGTCCTTACTCGTATGCCCCATCATTAGGTCAATGCACTTCTTATTTGCTCCAGCGGAGTCGAGCAAACTACGAAAGGTATGGTGCGGTATTTCTTGACCGTCGGTGTACCTTTTGCCGCACCTTTTACCTTGATATTTTTCTTGTCTTGCATAGGCGCAGGCTGGGTACATATCTAGGGAATCAGCGGTGACAAGATTATAGCTTTCCCCATGCGCTGGGGAAATGTGCGCCTTTTTGAAAAAAGACTTGATTTTTTGAAAACTTGTGCTATACTTCAGCTAGAAAAATGCTTCACCAAAGAAAGGATGGTTCCAAAGAAAAGTTTTCGCATTTACGGTTGGAATTTTCATTAAAACAACAAGCGGGTATTTTTCAACGCCCACTTGCCGGCACCGCAACCATTTCAAAGCGCTATCGTTAATTATTAATCCGGTGGTGAACCGCAGGTGTTTTTTGCGTGATTATTTTAAACGCAAAGCCACGGTTTTGAAAATATTCAATAATTTCGGGTAAAGCTTTTACCGCATTCGGCAAGTCGTCCCTGTCATGCATTAAAAGCGTAATATCGCCCCCGACCTTTACCGCTATATATTTCGTGTTATTCACCAGATCCTTAGATGACATTTTGGGGCCGCTCGCGTCCCCTGTTTCACAATTCCAGTCAAAATAGGCATAGCTCTTCTCCTCAACCTCCTGCGCCAAGCGTGTCATAATCCCTTTAGAATATTGGCGGCTTATGGTGTTGCTGCCGCCGCCCGGGAAACGTACAATTTTAGATTCAATGCCTGTTTTATCTTTAACGACGTCCGATATTTTTTGTATATCCGCCCAAAATGCTTTTTCGGAACTGTAAATCTTTTTGTAGTCGTGGCTGGCGCTGTGTAAGCCGATGGCATGGCCGTCATCGGCAATATTCTTCAGAAAATCAACATACTTGCCATGATTAAAGTTTACCACAAAAAACGTTGCCTTTACATGATACTGCTTGAGTATCGCCAAAATTCCCGGTGTGTTTTTGGACGGTCCGTCATCAATGGTCAGGTAAATATTTCGCGGCCCGCTTACATGCGGCTTTGTTGTTGCGGCAACGGTTGTATCGGACTCCACCGTTGCCGACTGGTCAGCAGTGGTGGTCGGCTCATCTCCATCATCTTCTTCAGCCGTTGTGGCCGCCACGGATACCTGAATTGCGGGCGACAAAGTTCGTAAAGAAAAGACGGCGTTGACCGAAAAAGTTGCCACCGTCAAGACGGACAAAGTGATAATAATAGAGATCAGGATCCCGTGTGCGTTTTGCTTCATTTCCCGTTCTCTCCTCCCAAAACACGCCGTAACTTGCGCTTTTACGACGACTGCATACATATTATACAAATGCTTGCTTGGTATTCAATAACCAAAGATTTTCGATCCATTACAATGCTGTAATTTATCAAGCTTGCGCTGCTGAGAAATCGCAGCCGTCACAGTTTTGTAATTTTTTCTTAATAAGTACTTCTTTTTTTCGGCAGAATGTGCTATAATACTCATATAAAAACTATCCTCAGCAAGAAAGGCAAGGGTGGAAGGGGTTTACAGAGGGTGCGTTTTGCCGCACCTTGTGGTTTGTTGCCGCCTTACGCCTTAAGTTTGCGGGGAAAAGGGGGAGGTCTTTGTTTTGGCAGTATTAACCAGCAACGCTCTGGAACGCGCCGCATTCCCGGAGGAGCTAGGGGTCAGCTCCGCACGGCTCCGGGCATATATTGACGACGTTTTGGCAAACGGCTTGGAGTTGCACTCAGTCATGGTCCTGCGGCACGGCAAAGTTGCGGCGGAGGTTTGGCGCGAACCATATGCGCCCGAGCACCCACATACTATGTACTCTGTCAGCAAAACAATCACTGCGATTGCGGTTGGCTTCGCCGTAGAGGAGGGTTTCTTTAACGTTGACGATAAGGTGATTGATTTTTTTCCGGAACAGCGTCCGAAAAGAACCGATCCGCATCTTGAGAACCTAAAGGTTTTTAATCTTTTAACAATGACCTCCGGCAAGGATATAAATGTTTTTGAACATAAGGCGCAGCACGACTGGATCGACCAGTTTTTTCGCTCCGGATGGGGCTTTGCACCGGGAACGAGCTGGAAATACATAAACGAAAACCAGCATATTCTGCTGGAGCTTGTCCGCCGAACAACAGGGCAGACCGCAACGGCGTTCCTGACCAGCCGTCTTTATGAGCCGCTGGGATTTGGGCGCGTCCCGTTTTGGGAAACATCGCTTACAGGCACGGAAGCCGGCGGCTGGGGGCTGTTCCTCAAAACAGAGGAGTTGGCGAAAATTGCACAATGTCTGCTGGATGACGGCAAGTGGAAGGGCAGGCAGCTAATCCCGGCGGAGTGGACGCACAAAATGCAGAGCAAGCTGGTGGACAACACCCCAACAAATGAGGGCAAAGCTGATCAATGCATGGGTTACGGGTACTGCATGTGGCAGAACCCTATCCCCAACTCATCTCGCATGGATGGCATGTTTGGGCAGTACGCCGTGATTTTGCGCGACTACAACGCGGTGCTTATCACCACAACAAACGAAATTGACGAGCCAAAGGCACGTTCATTCATATGGAAGCACTTTCCAGGTGTATTCTGTAAGGAAACCGCAGTTAAGCCCGGCAAAAGCGTACGGCTTTTCATGCCGCCGCTTTCGCCGCCGATCAGCAAGCCGCGCTGCACGGAAATGGAACAATGCCTTGCCGGACGTGTATACAAAATCCGCCGCGCGATCCTGAACAACGTACTTGTGGGCCTTCCGCTTAGTGTGCTTACCCTGCCATTGACGCAGATGTCCGCATTTGAGCGCGGAAACATAACAAATGTGCGCTTTGATTTTGCTGAGGATACCTGCACCTTCCGTTGGACAGAGGACGGCAGCGATGAAAACGTGGCGATCTGTGGCATGGACGGCATTGCGCGCACTGGCCCGGTTAAAATTGCAAATGTACCATACACAATGAATTGCTGGGCCGTTTGGTCAGCCGAGAATACCTTGGAGGTTCACCTGCGTCCGCTGGAATCACACAACGACAGGATTCTGTCCTTCAGGTTCCGTTGTAACGGGGTGCGTATGACGCCGGGAATGACACCAGGGTTGCCTTCGCTCCTACACAACATGCTGGAGATTTATATGTTGCCGTATCTGCCTTTGCCTGCGCTGTCAAAACCCGGGATGCGGGTGATTTTGCCGTTGCTGGCAGCCGTGTCGGAGCCATCGCTAAACGGGCGGTGCATAGTAAAGCCCACTTAAAACACTACTCGTCTATACATATGAAATTCAGCATCTAAGAAAGGATTACCAATGCTTTTTGAAATCATAGCAAGCTGCTTTTGCTTGCTCGTCATGGTTATCTTTGTGCCGCAGTTCCTCAAAGCCGCCTGGCCGGAGAAAACGAACAAATCTCTTCTGCTTAAGATGCTTTGCGCTACGCTGTTTGTTGCAATCGCCGTGCTGCAAATGCGCATTGCGGATAACTTTGGTGCATTTGCAACCCGCATGATGTGGGGCTTTGTGCTCTCCTGGTTCGGCGACTTATTCCTGCATGTGCGCCTTAAACCCAAGGAACTATGGTACGCCCTTGGCGTAGCGGCATTCTTTGGCGGGCACATGTTCTTCATCAGCGGCTACACTCTTGCGGGTGATAAACTGCTGGGATTGAGCTTTTGGAGCGCACCGGAAATGTTTGCCGTAGCAGCGCTGCTCACCACCGCCGTGGTGCTCATCTTTAAAAAAGTTAAGGTGCACGGCAACCGCTTTTTGCCATTGCTGTTGATCTATGCCGTAGCGGTGATTACCATGATGGTGAAGGCGGTGGGACTAAGCGTTCGGTTATTCGCAGATGGTCAACAGCCGTGGTACGCGATGCTGCTGCTGGGAGCGGGTGGCATTTGCTTTGCGCTTTCGGACTTTCTGCTGCTACTGTTTGACTTTGGCAGAAAGCGCAAAGATAAACCCAACCGCTTCCACAGCTATAAAATTAAAAGTGTTTACATATGGGCATACTTTATTGCGCAAGTATTGCTTGGTTTAACAATTTTATACATAAAGGCATAGCTATTTAGAAAGTTGTACCATTTCAACGCCGTTTGGCACGCATTCACTTTTCGAAGAAGGCGACGCAATTACGCACACCGCTTTTATTGATGAAGCGTCAATGCCGTCACAATCCACATTGCTGCAAACCGTTACAGGGCAGCTTGACGCGTATTTTGTCGGTTCGCTGACTGTGTTCGATCTGCCGCTGCATCCGTCTGGTACTGACTTTCAGCAAGCGGTTTGGGCAGTTATGCGGGACGAATCCCGTGCCGGTGCTGATTCCTTGCCACAGGATTTTTAGGTGCGGTCGGCAAGTTTGGCGGTTTTTCGTGCGGGTTCTGGAGTAAGCGCTATCGGCTTGAGTTTGAGGGTGCATCGTATAAGCAATAATAAACGTTGCTTTGCGGTTGTAAATGTGTTACAATACAAAACAAGGAGGTATAAGTTTGATGAAAGTTGCGCTTGGAGCAGACCACGGCGGTTTTCCCCTTAAAGAAGCAATCAAAAAAATGCTGGATGCACAGGGCATTGCTTATCGGGATTTTGGCACCGACAGCACCGGCAGCGTCGATTACATTCCCTACGCAAAGCTGGTGGGTGGCGCCGTTGTGGCAGGCGAATGCAATTTGGGCATACTCTGCTGCGGCACTGGGCTTGGCATGAGTATTGCCGCCAACAAAATCAAGGGCATCCGTGCTGCGTGCTGCGCCGATTGGTTCAGCGCAAAGATGACGCGTGAGCACAACGACGCTAATGTGCTGTGTCTGGGTGCGCGCGTCACGGGTGAAGACGCCGCACTGACGCTGGCGGACGTCTTTCTGCACACACCCTTCTCCGGCGATGAACGTCACGCACGGCGCATTGCGCTCATAAGTGAGCTGGAAGCATGATAGAATGGACTCATGCCATAATTTGTTGCGCCGCTTTTCTTCAAATTTCTACAAAACTGGCAGATTGATTTGCTGCGAATCTAACATATCGCAAACAATATGATAGCCAAAAGCCTTGTAAACACTATGCTCACAAGGCTTTTGAGCGGGAATGTCGCTCCGAAAAAAGATGGTGCTCCGGCGCGTACGCAAAACAAAACGGCATCCACAAACGTGAGTGCGCGAATTGA
The DNA here is from genome assembly GCA_031267965.1 of Oscillospiraceae bacterium. Classification (GTDB taxonomy): domain Bacteria; phylum Bacillota; class Clostridia; order Oscillospirales; family Acutalibacteraceae; genus WRKY01. The sequence continues at coordinate 21,660 of JAIRYC010000115.1, forward strand.
GGGTGGGAACATGTCCTCCCACCAGAGTCACTTGCAAAAACGTTACACTTTCGTGCCGCCCCACTCAACTACGCCTACTGGAAAGTGATGAGATTATAAGGATTGTCTTGCATCAGCGGCAGCCAATAGACAATGAATTCGTCGTATTCCTTTGGTGTCAGCCCCAATTGAGCAAGCTTCTTCTGCAAAAACGCCGCTGTATCGCTGCCAGAAACACACCACCCCCGCGCAAATTCCATTGCGGGTTATTTGCCAAACCTTCTCGGAACAGGCAGCTACATCTCAGCCCGTCGGCTTTGTTAATCAGATGTCCGTCAGGACAGGCACAAACATTCTAACCGTCGCCGTATGCGGGACAGGCAACGGTCAGACCTTTATCCGGATTTTCAATGGCGCGCGGGGGAAAAAGCAAAATCTTGCCCTGAGGATATAAAAAGACCTATAAGATACGAACAGAGAAAAGGGACGTCTGACATGACCTTTTTTCTGCGCAAAGATGTTACAGATCGGCGTTAACGATCATTGAAACAAACGTGCGAAGAACTTCGCCAAACTGCTGTAAGATGTTAAGCTGTGAGTCGGAGAAGTCAATGTGAAGGTTAAAGTTCTCGTTCAAAAAATCATAAAGTCCCTGTAAAATATTGCCGAGTGAAGTTAAATCCAACATAGATATTACCTCCGTTTTATTTTTGATTCTTTAAGTATACAACAGGATTGCTCCGGTATTTTTCTATAATCGAAAATTACAAAATTGACATGGCTTCTTTTATGCTTCCCGCAACATCCACAGCGGCGCAGGCAATTGCCTGACGGATTGCATTGCGGATTGCCAGCGCATTTGATATGCCATGCGCTTTTATGACCACCTTGCCAAAACCGAGCAATGGTGCGCCGCCGTATTGGCTGTAGTCCATATGGACACGCAGTTTTTTCAGCGTTTGTTTTATTGTAACGGGAGTGTTCATTCTACCGCTTTGCTCAAGACTCTCCAGAAGCGCCATTGCCACGCCCTCATAGGTCTTCAAAAAGATATTGCCGGAAAAGCCATCCGCGACCAGCACGTCACAGCAACCAACGGGCACCTCGCGCGCCTCCACGTTACCGATAAACTCAAAAGTCGATTGCGGATTTGCGCTTAACAATGCGTATGTTTCCCGGTGCAGCGCATCTCCTTTGTTTGGCTCAGCACCGATATTCAGCAGACCTGCACGCGGCATTTGGATTCCCAGCACCTGCCGCGCGTAAGCTGCGCCCATCATGGCAAACTGCCGCAGAATCTGTGGTGTGCAGTTCAGGTTCGCCCCACTGTCAATGAGTACGACTGGCATACGCATTGTTGGTATGACCGTTGCAATCGCCGCACGTTTAGCTCCCGGCACACAACCGAGTATGCCGTTTGCCAACAGCACCAGTCCTGCTGTTGAGCCTGCGCTGACAAACGCGCTGCCCTCTCCTGACGCAAGCGCATGCAAGCCAACGGAAACAGACGTGCCCTCCACTGCTGCGCGCGGGTCATCCTCCATCTTAAGGACAGCCGGCGCGTGCAGAATTTTGCAGCCCTCAAGCGATATTGAGTGCTCGCTCGCGCAATGCATGATAGCTTCACGTGCCCCAACGAGCAGGATTTGTGCGCCAAGCTCCTTATGTGCGCCGGCGCAGCCCTGCAATACTGCGGCAGGAGCATTATCTCCGCCGAATGCGTCAACGATTACAGTCATCCTTCCGCTTCAGTGCGGCGCGGATTCATCCGCTCAACCTCGCGCCGATGGAACGGCTGCGGCGCTGCCGGGTTGCGCTCCAGCGCGACCTTTAACATACCGGACATCATATTGCTTTCCGCAACAGTACCGCGCCCCTGCGCTGTCTTGACAAATTCGCCAACTGCAGGAGTAACACGCCGCAGGTGCCGATACGCGTCTTCCTCATAACTCAAACAACACATAAGACGTCCGCACGCACCGCTGATTTTTTCGGAGTTGAGCGAAAGGCTTTGCCCTTTGGCAAGCTTGAGCGTAATTTTAGGAAATTCCGATAGGTATGACGAGCAGCAGAACGCGCGTCCGCAAAGCCCCATGCCGCCAAACATTTGCGCCTCACTGCGGGCGTTAATCTGCAAAAGCTCCACGCGGAAGCGGAATTGCTGTGCCATATCCTTAACCAGCTCACGGAAATCCACGCGGTTTTCCGCCAGAAAATAAAAAACCATCTTCTTGCCATCAAAAGTGGAACGCGTCTTGACCGGCTCCATTGGCAGATTATGCTCGGCAACCTTTTCCACGAATATAGTGAACGCATCCTTCTCACGCTGGGTATATCGCGCCATCGTTTCCAAATCCGCCGCGTTCGCTTTGCGGATAACGCTTTTAAGCGGCTTGAGGAGCGTGCTCTTATCCACCTCGTGGTTTCCTGAGATTATTTTTGCTATGTCAATATTGTGCTCTGATTCCACAATGACGTCGTCACCGGGTGCATACTGCGCACCTTGCGGGTTAAAAGAATACACGCGCCCCGCGCCGTCAAAGCGCACACCTACTATTGTAACCTTTTCCTCCATAAACCGGCTTCTCTCCTATCAAGTAATTTTGTTGAATATACCTTACACAAACATTGTCGCTGATATTCGCGTGCGCAGCAGCGAGAGATTTGCGTTGCGCTCTGTATCGCGTTCAAGGGCCTGCGCGCATTCAAGCAGCACTGTCAGCCTTGCCGCACCAAGCTGCGCGAGGGCCGCGGCTTCGACTTTATCCGCAAGTTCCGCCGCACCGCTAGCCCGAAGTAATCCCGCCCGAAGCATTTCTTTGAGCACACGCAGGCTCTCCTGAAGCAATGGCTTTGCCTTATCGAACGGCGCTGTTGCGGCAAGCACGCCCCACTCGTCATGACGCGCGAGCGCATCGGCAATTTTTTGCGCCGTCGCCACTGCCTCAGCGGAAAATTCTTCGTCCGCGCCGGGCAGAGAATATGCAGTTACACGCGAAAGGATTGTTGGCAAAAGCTCCTTGCGGCTTGGGCAAAGCAACAAAAAGCAGACTGCCGGCGGCGGCTCTTCAATGCACTTGAGCAATGCATTTTGCCCTTGCGGAGTTAGCCGGTGCGCGTTTTCGACAACGAACACGCGCCTTGCCGCCTCACCCGGTTTTACGATGCATTGCGCAATGAGCGCGCGCACAGCATCCACGGGAATTTGCTTGCCTTCCCCGTCGGCCAGCGTGGTCACGTCTGGGTGAATCCATTGCGAGGCTTTGCGGCAGTGTCTGCAGATGCCGCACGGGGGTTGCGAAGCTTCACACAACCATGCGGCACAAAACGACGCAGCAGTTTGGCGGCGTGATTCGACTGAACCGCCCTCCAGCAACACTGCGTGTGGAAAGCGCCCGGCGCTCATCGAGTGGTAAAAGGCCGCTTCGGCATTGTTATTCGGCACGCTTTAACCTCCCGCTATGCAAGCAATCAAGTGCGATTTACGCAGTATAATTATAACACAGCTATGTAAAATTTTCAATGCCAGGCCAATCGTCAAACTGGATAACAGTTTCCGGCGGCAATACCACGCCAACGATACCTTCAAGGCAGACGCCGCGGCAACCGAGTAATCCGGACGGCAGCAATCCCGGTACAGCTATTGTTCCCCAGACAGACGGCACCTATATCGAAACCGAAACCCTCATCACCATCGAAACAGCCCGAGGATGGACGACAACGTATCAGACCGTTGTCACGCGGGTCTGTAATGAGTGCCGCGTGCCGCTCTCCGCCAAGAAAGACTGCCCAAAAGCCATCAGCAAAGTAAAAGCCAAAGACTTATCTTTGGCATAAATAGTTATAGGTCTTAAATCTGGAGGCATCTTATGGCAATCGTCACCGAAGCACAAATCATTAAGGTTTTGCAAAAATATAATCCGTGGCGGCGGAATCCCGACGCCATTAAAGCCGAAACCAAGCCGCACAAGCGGGTGGTTGACTATGAGGCGCTCAAAGCGGCGGAGCATCCCGCCATCCGGCAGTTTTCCGTACTTTCCGGCGCAAGGCGGGCAGGCAAAACTACTGTGCTGTAGCAGATGATCGACAAGGTTCTTTTGGAAGGCATTTCCTCCCGGAATATTCTCTATGTGTCCTTCGACAATCCCGTCATCAAAATGGTCGGCGCGGACGATGTGCTGAGTGCGTATGAAACGCCATATAGTATGATTGATTTTGAAAAAGCGGCAGCGCAATTCTTAGATAAAAAGAAAACCGCTCTCTATCCGCAATGGAAAAAAGAGCGGTTAATCACACCGTCAGGCAAAAGACAAAAACGCCCGCAGGAATCATTTTCCCTGTAGGCATAGTCTGCTACTCCATCGCCTTCAGAGACTCCACCATGTTCAGCCGCCGTATCTTTCGGGAGAACAGCAGGTTCACCAACACCGACAGCCCGAACGTAAATACAAAGGAAATCGTCAGCGTAAGCCCGTGCAGATAAATGGGGAAATCAAACGAATCCCCGGACATGGACACGATTACCTTGGTGAGCTGCATTCCGCCCGGAACGCCTAGCGCAAAGCCAATGGCCGAAAACCACAGGTTTTGCGTCAGCAGCAGATTGCGCAGCCTGCGGGATTTCAGTCCCATGACCTTCAGAGTCGCCATTTCCCGCTCCATTTCAGTGAAGGACAGCAGACCCAGATTGTACAGCACCACAATGGACAGCACGGAAGCGGCCGCAATCAGCAAATAGACCATAGTGTACATGGCGTCGGTTAAATCGTCCCAACCCGCCATACTTTCGGCGGTTGAAGTCACGGAATCCACACCGTCCAGTTGTGCCGCTGCGGTTTCGGCGGAGAGAATTGCCGTGGGGCGGAAGGTCATGCCAAGGGATTCAAGGTGCGCCCGCGTCATGGTAAGCCCTTGTTCTGCCGGAGCGCGGTAGACAGCGGCAATTCTGCTCTGTGTCCAGCCTTCCACGCCGTAGATGTGCCATTCAATGGTGTCGCCCTGCCTGACGCCCAGCGTGTCAGCGATTTTCATGCTGATTGATACGCCGTCAGCGGGCAGGGCTATGGATCTCAACTGTGTATTGGTGGGCTGAATCAGCGTGACATGATCCATCACCAGTAATATGCCGGTTTTCTTGACGCCGTTCACCCGGATTTCAATGCTGCCCTCCTGCACCGCCTCGCCGTGAACCGCTGCCATTATGCTGTCAATCTGCTCTGGCGTGGCGTTTTCGTTCAAAGTCAGCTTGGACTCATAGTGGTTGACGGTCTCGTACTGCCACGTTTTTAAGTCCTCCATGCCGTCGTGCATAGCCAAAGCGCAAACCACCAGCGCCGTACAGCCAAACACGCCGATAATCGCCATGAGGGAACGTGCACGGTTACGAGAAGCGTC
>JAIRYC010000013.1 GCA_031267965.1 Oscillospiraceae bacterium
CTCCAGTTGCCGGGCAAGGCGGTCAGGATCCGGCGAAGACTGCACCGGCGACACATATGCCAGATAGCTTTTGCCCTTGTGCTCGCCTTTTTTGACGTACTGACGCTGTGTTGACGGCCCCATGCGCTCCATCGCCGCACGCGCACGCAAAAGCTGTTCGCTCAAACGAAGGATTTCGGCGCGTAAAGCTTTCAAGCGGTAGATATTGCTCATTTTCACACACTCATTTTCCAGTTGACTGTAATTTTTATTCTTCCGTTCTTCTCGCAAAATTCTGGCATTTGTCGCAGTCAACCCCGCCCTCCGCACATCCCTTTTTGGCGTCCCAGTGCCGGCACATGTCTTTTTGCCAAAACGCGCCGAATCTCTTTTCACGCAGCCGGTCGGAGCGGTCGCCAATGTACTCGCCCGTGCCAAATATGTCCAGCCGCGCAAGACGGTGCTCTACCGCAGAGGCGCTTCTGTCCAGCCGTTCGGCTATCTGTGCGACTGTATAGCAGTTCGAACGGTACAGCAAAATCGCGTGCAAATCCTCGCTCGACGTCCATTTTTGCGCTTTCCTGCCGTGCTTTGCCGCGTCAGATTCCCGCTTTGCTTTCAGCCAGTCCGGTTCCCCGCCCAGCGCGAACAGTTCAACGCGGCGGCTGTCCCATAATTCCGAATTATTTTTCAGCCATTTTCGCAGCGCGTCAAAATCAATCCACCACTGCTTCCTTGTCCCATGCGGCGCACGGCGCTTCGCTTTCAGACCCTTTTTCGCAATCCAAAAATCCGTGACGGTGTGTATGTCAACGCCCAGCAATTCGCTTGTTTTCCGCGCCGTCAGGCAGTTGTAATTGTCAGCTCCCTTGCCAAGGCCAAGGCGCACAATCTTGATTCTGATAGCATTTTCGAAGCGTCCCAGCCGTGCGGCAAGCTGCGGAATATTGAATTTACCCCATTTTTCGCGCAGGTATTCGAGTTCGTCATTTGTCCACGTTCGCCCGCGCGGCATGGAATCAACCCTCCTTTTTTAGGCCTTGCTTTTCTTGCTTGTGCCAGTTTCTGGCACCATTACCCGCGCCACACCCAAAACCCCAACTTGTGTCGATTAACCTGAATCCCGCCGAAAACAAATTCGGCTACTTGCGTGGGGTTATTATTACTTTTGCCAAGCGACAGGTACCATTTTATGCACGCCCGCGCCGCCTCAAAACCGTAGCACACAGCGGCATAGTAGCCCTGACCATCGAGGTGCGCCAGCCACTCTTTCAAGTGCATGATTTCTTTGCGCAATACTTTCAGCCGGTCAAGGACGCTCATAACTTTCTCCCTCGAAATTTTTATAGCCGACTGTAAGACAGACTATAGTCATGTCGCAAACAAATCTGCTTTATCTGGCGGCAAATCGTTATCGTCCTCGTAGCACGACCCAGGACATGTGCAAGTTTGCAGCAAAGCGTCGTAGTGTGAGCACTCAAAGCAAGGATCATCCATCTTTTTCACCTTCTCCCTTCATGTCGTGCGGTAAAGAAATTAATCTGCTCAAGCACTTGCTCCTCGCAGCGTACAAGCTTGATATCCCCGAATTTCTCACAGTACGCCGCCAAATCCTCGCGAATGCCGGCAAGTCCTCCGACGTGTAGTTCGTCCTTGATTTCGATTTTTATTTCAAGCACCAACATCAGAGCTGCCTCACAAGCACTTCAATGCGCCCTTGTTCCGCCCAACGCTTTTGCACCCGGCAATCTGCAACTTGACTGTCGTCGTGCCAAGCAACAACGTTCAGGCTGTCGCAGATAATCTTTGCGATGTTGTCTGCGTCTGGCTTCTTCGTGACATAGCTCTCGCAAGACGAATCGTTCAACATCCTCTCACGCTTAGCCTTGCTCGCAGATTTCGGCATCGCGAAGTAAGCAACAATCTCCACAGAAACAGCCTGATTAATGAGAAATCTGTCTGTACCGTATTTTGACCGATAAGCCTGTCTAACGAGATTTTCGTAAAAAACAGTTTTATCCGGCGTATATGTACGACCTGTTTTTTTCACAAACCGCGGTCGCCCTTTACCGACAGGCTCGCCGGAAATCACAAACTTAACCATCAAAATCAACTCCTTGCCATTTACCTGTTTCTGGGTCGTAGATAATGTCTCCATGGTCTTTGACACTGTTGTACAGGATATACATTAACTCAGGCTGCTTACAAAGCCATGCACAAACTTCGCTCTTTTCCCATGTAAAAACTTCGCCTGGAATGCTGTGTTGTAGCGGAGGCATTTTTTTTGCAATCTGCCAACGGTAACTTCTTTTACGTTTTAACATTTTCTTCCTCTCTTTCTTTTCGGGGGTCGGGGGCTGTCTGCTGTTGCGGTAGGGGACACCGCCACCCCATGGGCGGTGTTCTACCGGACGCGACAGCGGACACATTTTCACTCCCTTATAAGGGGTATGTTGCCGCCGTCATTGTCGGCAACATATATTTAATGGTATTGTCACGAGTGACCGTACCTTTCATTAAAGGTGATGACACTAACGACGCGACCATTGGTTTTGTCAAGTGTCAGTGTCGGATGTGAATCAACCCGGCGGCGGCATGTGCGTTCAGATACCCCAAGATAATCGGAGAGTTGTTTAATCGTTGGAGGTTCGCCGTAGTTAGAATTTGTAACAGCATCTTTCAGATTTTCGGCATTTTTATCACGATTTTTTTTCGCGTTCTCCTTGCGCTTCTCTGTCGCTTTCATATATGGCGGCAGTTCGCCGTCGGAATCAAGGTCAGCGAGAGATCCGCTCTCGTCAAGGCGGTGTACCGGATAATCAAACCATACGTTTGTCGGCTGCGGGCGTGCATACTCACGTAGCGTGAAATTGATGCGCCACGCTGTTTTGCCCTGTACAGCCCTGTCCGCGGCATTTAGCAGACGACAGCATTCTTTATACTGTTCATCGTCCAAGAGCCTCTTAGCGTGCTCCGTCATAGCCGTCTGCGACAGCTCGTCGTCCTGCCCAACCTCTTCAACGTAATTCTTAACCTGTGCCTTGAGATAGCCGCATATTGCCGCACAAACAGCCTTGTTTCCCTCTTGTTTAACGAGCGCGTCAGTAAGCTCAAGCTCAATGATATCAAGCAGCGCGTCCGGGTCACGCGCAAACACGCCGGAGCCTGAAGCCCTGTCCATGCTCCGCTTTTGACCTTGACCGCCTTTGCTGTGATGATGACAATACACTACCGCGCTTCCGAGTTCTGTGCATATCTTGTCAAACTGATTGCAGAACTTACTCATCTGGTCGGCACTGTTTTCGTCGCCGGTGATGATTTTGTATATGGGGTCAATGATTACCGCCAGATAACGCTTTTTCAGTGCGCGGCGAATAAGTATCGGCGCGAGTACGTCCAGCGGTACGCTGCGTCCGCGCAGATTCCAGATAGTTATATTCTTAAGGTTGTTCGGCTTAACCCTCATTGCGCTGTAAACGTCCTTGAAGCGGTGTAAACAGCTGGCACGGTCAAGCTCAAGGTTTACATATAACACGCTGCCCTGCGAGCAGCTGTAGCCCATCCATGGGACACCTTCGGCAATTGCTATGCACATCTCAATAAGTGCGAATGATTTCCCTGCTTTTGACGGTCCGGCAATGAGCATTTTATGTCCCTGCCGAAGAACGCCGTCAATCAGCGGCGGCGAAAGCGGCGGCAGGTTGTCCCAAACACTGGCTAATGTTTCAGGTTCGGGCAGTTCATCAGTTTCCGCCTCATGCTTTTGTTTCCATGTGTTCCAGTCTTTCAGTCCTATGTTGACCGCAAGCAGTTTCTGTGGTACCCCTCGCCGGGAAACGCCGGGCATTCGGGATAAGCGTGATGGGTTGCGGTTTTGCTTGTCGACTGTAAATCCGTGTTTGGTGCAAGCCTCATAAAGATAATCAACACGCTGTCTGTATTCCTTCGCGTCGGCTGCGTCAACCTTTACTATGGCGTGTATGCTTTTACCTCCCGAATGCACTAAGCATGAGATTGGCAGTTCCATTTGAGTTAAAACTTCAAGCTGTTTTTCAATAGACATTTCGTCGGATTCAACCAACGCGTAATTAAACGCTGTGACATTTTCGTTTTTTACGCCCTTGCCGTCCAATGGATTAAACCGTATCCATGCGCCCTCGTCAGGGTCATAATCGCCGAACACTGCGCCGATATCGCCGGCACAGCCCTGCAGTTTGTCAATGAGTTCACCGGCAGTACGGTCACAATGACCTTTTGTCGGCAGCTTGCGGCCATCGCTGTTAAATGACTGCGTAACATAGCCCACGTTGTCAGTGCTGTCGAATAACGTTCTCAGGTAGGTAATGAGTTCATCGATTGGATTCCAGTTTTCTTCTGCGGCGAGTGATGCGACGACCGCATTGTAATCCGGCACAGCAAGTGGAGCGACGACTTTACCGGGTACGGCTGAATCCAATTCGTAAGATATCTCATCCTCCCATGACATGGCGCGTGAAACGACGTGCGCCGGCTGCCATCCATGAGTTTTCGCTATTTCAACAAGAGTGCCTGCTTTTACTTGGGTATCAGTTGAGCCGAAAGTCCGCCATTTTTTAGCGCATTCGCCTTTGTGGTAGCGAGCGGCGTCCATACGGCTCCAGTCATCCCAAACGCTGTCGGCATAGCCCTCCGCGTGGAGAGCCATACCGACTTGAACCCATTCTAAATAGTCGCATGCGGACGGATCTATCGCGCGGAGGATTTCAAGTAAATCTATTTGCTGCATACGCTCCTCCATTTTAGAACGGTAGTCCGTCGAACGATTCATCAATCATAGCTTTAACCTGCGGCCACGCAGCTACAAGACAACCGCTTACGAAATCCGGCGCATAGTTTTCAATCGGCGTATCAAGCGTGTAATATTTCTTTTTGGCGACAACCTCACGGATTTGATCTGGAGTAATTTTGTTTGCATCCATTAACTCCGCAAGTGCCGGGAACATATCACGCCATGTCAGTTGCGAACCTCCGTCATCCGGCTCAAGCTTTTGCTCAAACTCATCAAGCGGGTCAGGTTCAAGTACAGGCTGCTCCGGTGCAGGAATAGGCTCGGGCGGCGGTGCAACTGTTTCTTTTTCTGCAACAGTTGGCGATGCTGGCACAGGCGCCGGTTCAGGCTCAATCGGCACAGGCGTGACCTCTGGGATAATAAAGCAGTGAGCTATCGTGCTGTAATCCATCTCAAGTTCTTCCGGCAGTCCATAACGGTTTTTGGCATCCCAGCAAGCGTGATGTGTTGTGTACATAATGCGACCGCCGCCTTGAGCTTTATGTTTACCGTCATGCTCAACTGAACGGGTTTTATAATTGCAAAACAGCAAACAGTCCGCCCATTCTTTTATCATTGCGGCAACGCTGTTATTGGATTTGCTCTTTAATTTGAGTTCCCAACGGTCATAAGCTCCAAGCTCTTCCGGCTGTTCAAATTTACGCATGACTGCGTGAGCAACTAAAACAACGTGCTGACCGCGCTCAACGGCAATGCTGAGCAAATCCAACAACCGTCCGAATTCTTCATACAAGAATGTGTAGCCTTTACCGTAGCCGAAGCCTTCCAAGCTCGTTACAGCATCGCCTTTTTTATTTTTTTGCGATGCGCAAACATGATCAACGCAAAGCCGCTCCGCCCAATCAGCGGTGTCAATAACAATTGTGCTGCATTTGTCCGGAATGGTCATACAGTAGCTTACTGATTCCATAAGCATCGACCATGACCGCAACCCGTCAATACGGCGTACATCCAACTGCTTTGTACCACCCTCGATATCAATGAATACCGGCATTGGAAACTTTGATGCGAGTGTGCTTTTTCCGATTCCCTCCGTGCCATAAACGATTACCTTTTGGCAGCCCGGCTTAACTCCTGATGATAATTGCATTTAAAACACCCCCGTTGTAAATGACGTCTGTGCCGCCGATTCAGTTGTTGCAGAATCTGCAACAAGTCCGTCCTCAATAATAATAGAACATTCTCCGCCGCTGCTGACGCGGGTTGCTATACACTGTAAGCCCTCGGTTTTAAGCCAAGCTCCAAACTCGGCAAGTGTCTGTGTGTCCATCTGTTCAAGCTTGTCCAGTAAAACAAACCCACAGTTCGGGTTGAGTTTGCGTACAATAGCTGTCGCGACCTTCAGCTTATCAGATCCGGACATACAGTCCCAAGGTTGACCGAGATATGTAAGTTCGCCGTCCTTAATTGTTAAGCCGGGCAACGGCAGATTCGCGCCCTCAAGCAGCGCACGAATTCGCTCACGTGTTTCATCAAGGTTTCCGCTTAAATTTTGATACTGCTGACCGTAGTTCTCTGCATCTTCTTTCGCCCTCTCCTTGTCAAGGTTGGCGCGAACACGGCGGTTTATTTCTTCAATATTGGCGATGTCCTGCTCTATGGCAGCAGTTGACTGGTCAACTAGGTCTTGCGCCGACATCTGTGCGAGCCTGATAGATTCCTGCAATTCCGCTTCCTGACGATGCAGCTCTGTAAGCTTTGCCTGCACATCGGTCAACTGTGTTTGATATAGAGATAACTGCTGACGTTTGCGCTGATTTTCGCCATTTTGAGCAAGAATGCTTTGCTGACGGTTGATGAGTTCGGACACGCTGAGCAGATCTGTTGGCGCATCGGGATAATTAGGCATTTCATCTGCATATTTTCGTTTTTGGTCTGCTATTTGACCGATACTGTGACGCTGAGAATATATACTTAATTCTTGCTTTTCAAGCTGTGTCAGTTCCTCTTCGACACCAAGAATCCGCAACAAAGTTTTAGCTTTTTCTTTTGTTCCCGCCTGCATAAAACGCGGCAAATTGAGCGCGAGTGTTTCAACAAATTTGTTAAGGAGCGTTTGTCCAGCACTCTGACCTGTTGGATCGGTGACTTTAAGATTTCCGTTTAGTCCTTTGCGTTCAACAATAAGACCATTACTGAGCGTTATTTTAAGATACGGCGGAGCTGCGGCTTCATCACGTCCGGGATTCGACGGCTTGAATCTGTCGCCGCCCAAAGCCCACGCGATTGCGTCAAGCACACTGGTCTTGCCCTGGCCGTTGCGTCCGCCGATGACAGTTAATCCATTTGCTGTCGGGGTAAGCGTAACGGTGCGTATGCGTTTTACATTTTCAAGCTCCAGAGCCTGAATTGTTATTGAATCCTGTGACATACGGTTCTCCTTTAATTAAAATGGTATTGCCTCAAATGAACTTTGTACGGGCTGCGGTTTGTAGCTATGCGGAGTTATATCGCCCGGCACACGCCAGCCATTCCCCGCAATGCGGTCGATAAGTTTTTTTGTTTCGCTAAATGTCCATGTTCCCACATGTTGAAAACCGCGGCTTTCAAGGAATCGAATCTGTTTAGGTGTGGTCAACCCTTCTATGCGCCGTTTGGCAAGTTTGTCAAGCAGCTTTTGCGCTTTACCGGAACACTCAACCTCGTCGGGAAATATTCCGTACTTTTCAAGCGCAGCTAATTGTTTATCGGACGCGGGCGACATTTCCCAACCGAATGCCGGGACGTAGTTTGCGAGGTCTTCCGCCTGTATCGACATCTCAAATTGCAGTGGGTCAACCAGCTTTTTCTTGCGTCCGCGCATTTCAGCAAGTTTTTTTGCCAACGCCTTTTCACGCTGCGCCTGCACATCGGATTCAGCCTGTTCGACCGCCTCTTCAAGGTCAACGGCGACTCCCGCTTTTTCAAGATTTTCCGTGACTTGCTCCGCAACCTCTGCACTCTCACAGATTAGCGACGCCGGACGGCAAAGGTCATGCTTTTCTGTGTTCCAGAGGAAGTCAAGTAAAAGAAGGTGCTCTTTGCCTTCAGACAATCTTGTGCCACGCCCCACCATCTGCGCATAAAGGCTGCGTATTTTCGTTGGGCGAAGCACAACAATACAATCGACTGTCGGGCAGTCCCAGCCCTCTGTCAACAGCATTGCGTTACACAACACGTCGTAATGTCCGGCATCAAATGCTTCCAGCACCTCAGCACGGTCACGGCTGTTGCCGTTGACTTCGGCCACACGGAAACCGTTTTGATTAAGTAGTTCGCAAAATTTTTGCGACGTCGCTACCAGCGGAAGAAACACGACCGTTTTGCGCCCGGCACAGTGTGTACGCATTTCCTCCGCGATTTGTTCAAGGTACGGCTCGAGTGCGCCACCCAAGCCTTCGTTTGAATAGTCCCCCGCACGCGCGCCAACTCCACGAAGGTCTAACTGCAAGGGTATTGTTTGCGCTTTTATTGGCACAAGATAGCCTTCGCGGATAGCTCCTGGTTATTCCGACATCGGAATAATCAGGATTATCCCGAAGATTGCACCGCCACCCCTGTAAATAAAGGCTTTACGGTATAAAACTTCGGGATAATAAAATCGGGTATTTCATTAAAGCAAGCCGGATAATTTTAGAATCATCTCATC
>JAIRYC010000068.1 GCA_031267965.1 Oscillospiraceae bacterium
ACAAACAGTTCGCAGAAAGCTCTGCATAGTTGCGCTTTTGCCTGACCGTTCCATATGCTTCAAAAAGAAATAAGCGAAAGATGAAAAAATCATCTTTCGCTTATTATAAGAATTCACCATTCACAAGATTTTGAAAAAAGACTTGATTTTTTAAGAAAGTTATGCTATGCTTAGTGCTAGAAAGCGCTAAAAAAGAGAAAGGATGGTTTTATAGCAAAACTTGCATTTAATGCTGGAACTCACCCTCATAAGAACTTACAGTAAAATCTCCGCGAAAAATACGTGACAAATCTACATTTTTGTGTTATACTAAAATATAATTACGCAGAAAGGCGGGCTGCTGTTGTTTGAAGAGAGCGTTGCGATTGAACATGCTGAGCAAACGGCTGCGCTTTTTGGCAGCTTTGACGAGCATATCCGCTTGGTGGAGCGGGAATTTTCCGTTTCTATATTCAACCGCAACGGTGAACTGTGTATCATGGGCGAGAATGTTGAAAACGTTGCTATGGGTGCGCGGACGATAAATGGGTTGCTGAGCCTGCTTGACCGCAGCGAATCGCTTGGCGAACAGACGGTGCGCTATGTTTCGGCGCTTGTGCGCGAGGGTAATGACGACCAACTCGATCAACTTGGCGGCGACACCGTTTGCGTGACGGTACGGGGTAAGCCTGTAAAGGCTAAGACCTTGGGTCAGAAGAAATACGTTGAGGCAATCCGTGGCAGCACGGTTACTTTGGGTGTTGGTCCTGCGGGGACGGGCAAGACTTATCTTGCGGTTGCACTCGCGGTGATGGCACTGCGCGCCCGTGAGGTCAGTCGGATTATCCTTACTCGCCCGGCGGTTGAGGCAGGGGAAAAATTGGGTTTTTTGCCAGGCGATTTGCAGCGCAAGGTTGACCCATATCTGCGCCCTCTTTACGACGCGCTGTTCGATATGCTTGGCGCGGAGAACTTTGTCCGCCAGCAGGAACGCGGGGTGATTGAGGTCGCGCCGCTGGCTTACATGCGTGGGCGCACATTGGATGAGAGCTTCATTATATTGGACGAGGCTCAGAACACCACGCCGGAGCAGATGAAGATGTTTCTGACACGCTTAGGAAGCGGCTCGAAGATGGTGGTGACGGGGGACATTACACAGATTGACTTACCGGATGGGAAACGCTCGGGTCTGAAGGACGCGCTGAAAGTCCTCAAAGGGGTGGAGGGAATCGCATCGGTGCGTTTTACTGAGCGTGACGTTGTGCGGCACAGTCTGGTGCAGGCTATTATAAAGGCCTACGATAAAAACGAGGAGGAAAAAATACGCCATGCTGCCAAGGAAAGTAAGGGTCGTTATTACGAATGACCAAGAGGAAATCAAAATTCCAACAGGAGTGCGGATGCTGATACGCCGCGCTTGCACGGCGGTGCTTTTGGGCGAGGAGTTTTTGGCTGACGCGGAGGTTTATATCCGTTTTGTGGATGACGAAACCATACGCGCACTGAACAAGAAGCACCGCAACATAAACGAGCGCACGGATGTGCTTTCGTTTCCGCTGGGCGAGGACGGTAAGTATGACGTCAACCCTGAAACCGGTGCGCAAATGCTGGGTGACGTTGTTATCTCAATGCCACGGGCAGTGGCACAGGCAGAGCGTTTTGAGCACTCAATTCAGCGGGAGATTTGCTACCTGACGGTGCACTCGGTGTTGCACCTGCTTGGTTACGACCACACCTCCGGCGGGCTTGACCTTGTGCGCATGCGCGAGAAGGAGGAGGCCGCGCTCTCGAAGGTGGGGTTAAAGCGCAATGGGTCTTACTATATGGACGGCGCGGAGAAGGAGTGACGCTGGCTTTGTCAATCTCTAAAAAAATAGAACAGCTTGCGATGCGCTTTACAAAACGTTTTCCACTGCTTAGACCATTTATCCGCTGGGTGAGGCAAGTTGTATCGCGGCTGATATATTGTTTAATATACTGTTTGTTCAACCGTATTGAACCAAAGGTCATTTTGTTCGAAAGCTTTTTAGGGCGCAGCTACAGTGAAAGTCCACGTGCGATTTATGAATACCTCCTGACCGATCCGCGGTTTGCGGATTATACTTTCGTTTGGTCATTCCGCGATCCAAAGGAAAAACAAAAAATTGCGGAACTTTCACGTGCAAAATGCGTATGCTTCCGTTCCGCGGAATACTATAAATTTTGTGCGGCTGCAGGTGCTTGGGTCAGTAACGGTCGCGTGATTACGGGGATTGTACGGCGAAAAAAACAACGATATATCCAAACTTGGCATGGCACGCCGTTTAAACGCTTGTGCTATGATATTCCCGGCGGAAATAACGCCATGAACAATCGAAAAGAATTGCGAAAAAAGTATGATAACGACACCAAACAATACACGGCGCTGCTGTCGTATTCGCCGTTTACAACGGAGAAATTCCGCTCTGCGTTTGCGCTGGACAAGCTTGGCATGAGACACGTATTAAAGGAAACCGGCGCTCCGCGAAACGATTGCCTTGTGCGGGCGAAGAGTTCGGACACGGAGCGGCGGAAGGCTAGGCTGGGCATTCCTATTGGAAAGAAGGTTATCCTTTATGCCCCGACCTGGCGGGACAACCAGCACGACGCGCGCATTGGCTATACATACCGCAATGAATTGGATTTTGCGGCGTTACGGGCAGTGTTGGGCGATGAATATGTGGTGCTGTTCAGGGCGCATTACCATGTGGCCAGTCGGTTCGATTTTGCTGCTCACGCTGGGTTTGTGATTGATGCTTCGGGCGAAGATGATATTGCGGAGCTTTATCTTGCGGCGGATTTGCTGATAACGGACTATTCAAGTGTTTTTTTTGATTACATGATTCTGGACAGGCCAATCCTGTTTTATATGTATGACCTTGAGGAATACCGCGACGAGCTGCGCGGATTTTACATTACACTGGACGAGCTGCCTGGGGGCATTTCAACGACGACGGAGCAATTGATTGCTGATATTCGGCGCGCGGAAAAGGGCGGCGTTGTTCCTGCGGAGAAGCTTGCGGCATTCAGGGAGAGGTTTTTGTGTTTGGAGGATGGCAAGGCTTCGCGGCGCGCGGCGGAACTTTTGCTCATTTAGAAAAAAGAACAGCAGGCAAAAGAAAAAGTCTTGTTTTGAATTTATGCAAGGTCAGGCTGTAAATATAGAAGATCATTCCATTGAGGAACCGTGATGAAATCATTATTCAACAGCTTCCGGTTTGCTTTCCACGGCATTTTTCGGACAGTACGGGGGGAACGGAATTTTCGTATTCATCTGGTGTGCATGGCGTACATGTATGCTTTTTTGGGGCTATATGATTGGTTTACGCTCACGCGGGGTGATTGGGCGCTGTTATTTATTGCCAACGCATTAGTGCTTGTGGCGGAGCTTTTTAACACGGCGGTGGAGGCGCTTGTTGATTTGGTGACACGCAATCAACACCCGCTTGCGGCGGCGGCAAAGGACTGTGCGGCGGGTGCGGTATTGGTTTGCGCAGTGCTGTCTGTAGCGGTTGGGATTGCTGTGCTTTTTCAGCCGGAAGCATTTGCGCAGATGTTTGCGTACTATCGTACGCACATATGGATGCTGGTTGCTTTTGCGTTGAGCTTAGGGATTAGCGGTGTGTTCATTTTTGGAAAGAAAAAATAGGAAGGGCTGCGAAATTGCAGGTAAGGCAGATCGTACTTTTAAGAGATAGCGATATAAAAAATACCTGCTGTTCAAGTTTGAACTAGTAAGTATTTTGATCCCAAGGAGCTTCACGGGGTTATTGTTTATCCGGTTTCGTACGCAGGCTAAGCCGGGAAATAATCAAAATGAGTAGCATGATAACGCCGAAAAACAGGAACCAGGGCCGATACTTTGCCAATAGGTGCACGGCAAACCCGGCTTTTGGTATGGTGCGCGTCACGCGGCCGTAGATATCGCTGCCGCGCACTGAGTTGGGATATCCGTCGCCTTCAAGGTTATAGTATGTGTTGCCGTCGGCGCTGCCGATGGACACTGAAGCAATAACACGCGTTGCGCCACTGTTTTGACTATGGGCGTCTGAGAGCAAAACGGTGTCGCCAAGCTGATAAAGCACGGCATTGGTTTCAAGGATATAGAGCGTCCCTTGAGGCAGCGAACCGGGTTCATCGAGGTTAACCGTCATGTAAGTAGCCAAGCCGAAAAAGCTTTGTGGCGCAATGCGGTTATCCAAGCTGAAGGAGGCGCCCAGAACGGCTATACATAATACAATGCCCATGCACATCATGAAGCGAAGGAAGCCATGCTTGCTCACTGGAGTGGGTTCATTTGTATACAGGATATTATTTGTGTACGCTGCGGAAGGTTCCGCTGTGGGGATTTGCCCGTATTCCATGAGATCGGGAGTGGCGCCGGCGGCAAAATCAAAGCAGCCTGGAGCTTGTGCACTCATCTCATGCGCAAGCTCATCTGCGCCCGGGAGTGGGTCGGCCGGGTGGCGAATGGGCGCGGGAGGAAATGCGTCAAGCTGCCGCGGGGAAGCGGGTAAGTTAACAGGCGGGCTTGCCAAAAAAAATCGCTGCAATTCTTCCAGCGAGAACGGGCGGTTTTCTTCCGGCATTACCAACCCTCCTTGCATTTAGGACTATATTAAATGTATTTTACCCCTTTTTTGCAGTTACAGTCAAGAACAAATTTGAAAACGAATGCTAAAATCTTTCAAAACGAAAAAACATTCGGCAGCACTTGCGCTCTGCTGATTTTCCTGTTATACTATAATAAAACTGAATAAAATGGCATGTTGCACAATCCAAGGGCATTGATATTGTGCAGAGTGCACAATATTGATTCATGATTCAACAAGGAGAGTTGCTTTTATGTCAGCAAACGGCGCAAGCAAATTGGCAAAGGAAATTGAAAAGAAACTTCTGCGCTTTTATGGCGTTACGCCGGAAGAAGCCGAAGACAAGCAGATGTACGAAGCCCTCGCACTGATCTGCCGCGATGAAATGCAGGAAAAGCGCGAGGAATTCAGCCAAAAGGCACGTGAGCAGGGCTGCAAGACGGTATACTATCTTTGCATGGAATTTTTGCTGGGGCGCTCACTTAAAAACAGCCTGTATAATCTGAATATAACTACGGACGCAGAAGAAGCGCTTGCCGACTGGGGAATTTCGCTCGACAAGCTTTACGATTGCGAGCCTGACGCCGGGCTTGGAAACGGCGGCTTGGGGCGGCTTGCGGCCTGTTATTTGGATGCGCTGGCAACGCAGGGCTACCCTGCGACAGGGTATTCATTGCTTTATGAATACGGAATTTTTAAGCAAAAGCTTGTCAGCGGCTGGCAGACTGAGATGCCGGACTTTTGGTTGCCAGGCGGACGCGTTTGGCTTGTGCCGCGCGAGGACGAGGCTGTTTGCGTGCAGTTTGAGGGCACATTACAGGAATCCTGGGATGGCGCGTACCACCATGTGGAGTTGGTTGACGCGCAGAAGGTTAAGGCGGTGCCGCACGACCTTTATGTGGCGGGCAAGGACGGCAAAGGCGTGAGCCTTTTGCGCTTATGGTCGGCCACGGCGGACGCAATGGACATGGCGATGTTCAACCAGGGCGATTATCTGCGTGCGCTGGAGAAGAAGGCGATGGCGGAAATCATCAGTAAGCAGCTTTATCCTGCGGACAACCACCCGGAGGGCAAGAGCTTGCGTCTGCGGCAACAATACTTCCTTGTGTCCGCATCTGTGCAGGACATACTCAACAGTCATTTGCGCCGTTTTGGCACGGCGGATACGCTGCCGGACCGCGCCGCGCTGCACATCAACGACACGCACCCAACGATGGCGATTCCGGAGCTTATGCGCTTGCTATTGGACGACTGTGGGTACAATTGGGACAACGCGTGGGCGATTGTTACGAAGACGTTTGCGTACACCAACCACACGGTCATGAAGGAGGCGCTGGAGTGCTGGCAGGAGGACCTTGTTGCACGGCTGCTGCCGCGGCTTTATGGGATTATCCGCGAGATTGACAACCGTTTGCGCAAGGCGATGTGGGAGAAAACGCAGGACGCTGATTTTGTTGAGCGTACGGCGATACTTTCCAACGGGGTTGTGCGCATGGCGAACCTGTGTGTTTGGACCTGCCATTATGTCAACGGGGTTTCTGCGCTGCACAGCGAGATTTTGAGGAAAGACGTTTTTAGTGACATGTACGCCATTGCGCCGGAAAAGTTTGGCAATGTGACCAACGGTATTGCCCACAGACGCTGGCTGAATCAGTCCAATCCGCGTCTCGCTTTGTTCCTGACGGAGCTGATTGGCGATGATTATGTTCTGCACGGCGAGACTTTGGGCAGGCTTGCCGCATACCGTGACGATAAAACGGTGCTTGCAAAGCTTGCTGAAATCAAACAGCAGAACAAGCGGGATTTTGCGCAGCGTGTCCGCAAGCAGAGCGGCGTGGTGCTCAATCCGGATTCGCTGTTTGATGTTCAGGTCAAGCGTCTGCATGAATACAAACGCCAGCACTTAAACGCATTTCAGATTCTGGCGCGCTATCTTGCTATTAAGGACAGTACTCATGCTCCGTGGGTGCCGCACACATACTTGTTTGCGGCCAAAGCCGCGCCGAGCTACTTTGTTGCGAAGAAAATTATCAGCTTTATATGCGCCTTGGGTGATTTGTGCGCCAACGACCCACAGGTTTCGCCATATATGCAGGTGGTATATTTGGAGAATTATTCCGTGACAGCGGCGGAGGAACTGATGCCGGCGGCTGAGCTAAGCGAGCAGATTAGCCTTGCGGGCACGGAGGCAAGCGGCACGGGCAATATGAAGCTCATGTTAAATGGTGCGGTGACGATTGGAACGTTGGATGGCGCGAATGTGGAAATCTGCGAAGCGGTGGGGGAAGAGAACATCCTGCTGTTTGGTATGCGTGAGAAGGACGTTGTTGAGCTTCAGCGCAGGGGATATGAGCCGATTAACTATTATAACAACAATGCTGAACTGCGGCATTTGCTGGACTTTGCGAACCAAAGTGGAATTGCAGAGCAGACTTTCCGCGAGTTGACTGAGGCTATCAAAAACTGGGACCCATATATGGTGCTTGCCGACTATGCTGACTACAGTCATGTGCGCGTCAAGGCGGAACAACTCTGGACGGACAGCACTGTGTGGAACCGCATGAGCCTTGCGAACATTGCCGGGGCAGGACGCTTTGCTGCTGACCGCGCGGTGCGGGAGTATGCGGATAGAATTTGGCACACCCGTGCTGTTGAACAATAAGGCGGCGAAGCAGTTTTATGAGGTAAGTGTTACTTAATTGTTTACAGTTTTGAAATTTTCATGCATAAAGATGGATTTACTCTTGCAATTTCCTGCTCATTTTGTTATACTGCACATATAGAAAACTGGGCGCTGTTTGTGGTGCTCAATTACAAGATTTTACCATTTAGGAGGCACACACTATGAAATTCTTTAGAAAAGGGCTTTGCGTGTTCTTTGCGGTGTTGTTTGTTCTTGGCTCCATTGGCGTTGCGGGCGCCAGCGCGGAAACGATCAACTATGGTATCCGCAGGACGAGTCCGGGCGAATCAGTCATGGGTGAGTCCGGCTTTGAGTATGCAATCTTCAAGTTTGAGGCAACTGTTCCTGTTGAAAAGGTCATTACTGATTACCGCTGGACGGTCACGGAGGCCAGCACCAGCGTTATTACGGACGCTTACAACGAAACCGTTGACAACGTTATTTATTATGACACGGGCGTTAGCGCGACAATTCCGGGCAGCAACGGCAGGACGGAGGACCGCAACAAGCTGACGATTAACTTGAGTGCCGGCGACTACTTTGTTTCATTCCGCTGCGTTAACGTAGGCACGCATGAAGAAATTGTTTACGCGCCGATGCTGTTCAAAATCAAGGAACCGGCGGACAAAAATGCGCTAAAAAACCTTTATGAAAAAGTAGCGCTCTTTAAGACCGAAATCAAGTACACGCCGGAATCATGGGCAAATTTTAAAGATGTGCGCGACCGCGCAAAGGCGGCTATTGGCAATTATGACCTTGAACAGACGGCAGTTAACGCCATGCTGACAGAGCTTCAGACGGCGATTGACGACCTTGTGCTTGCGAACGACGGGCAAAAGGGCAGCTTTGCCAGCTTCTTCATGCTTCTTGTAGAGATTGTTCAGTACATATTGTTTATTAAGCGCGATAAGGATTTAAGTGAGCTTTTTGCAGAACTGAAAAACAGCCTTTTCCAGCCTAAATAACAAACAAACATTACGACGCGGGCTTTTCGCAGCGTTTAATTGTGGTGGAAAGCCCGAGTTCTCAGAATGATAAGGAGAGAATCTTTATGAAAAAGATACTCAGTTTTGTGTTAACAGCGGCGGTGCTGTTAACCTTTTGTGCATTTGCGGTTTCTGCGGACAGCACGGCGACGCTCGGTTCTGTTGTTGTGGAGCGTACATTTGAGTTTGGGTCTATTAGTAACACCTCGCTTTACCGTTTTAAGGCGACGCCATATACTGCCAGCTCTGACGAGTTGAGTGGGAATGTGACCTATACTTGGACGGTATATCACAACGGCACGGCACTGAATTCCAGCAGTTATACACATGAGCACAGCCGAAACTTCTTTGCGTTTCAGCCGCCTGCAAGCATAAAGTTGCCGGCTGTGTTTGAAGTGGTGGTTAAGGCAAGCGCGGGTGGCGTTGAGGTTACGTCTGAGCAAACTGCGTTTAAATTGCAGGAAAGGCTGCCTGATTCTGCAAAGGCTGGGCTGGAGGCTGCGATTGCGATGGCGGCTTTCCGTTCGCAGTCACGCTACACAGTGGCAAGCTGGGCGCGGATGGAGCTTTTATACCTTGAGGCGGTTGCCATTTGGCAGGATAATAGTCTTGCCGAGGGCGCCACAATCGGGAGTATTACGGACAAGCAACGCATTGACGATGCGGCGGCGGCGCTAAACAAAGCTTCTGAGGTAACAGAAAGCGGCGATGGATTGCACGTTTCACCTGACAGGATGGATGGCTTTATGGGAACGCTTCTGCCCATTATAGAGAAGGTCAATGCGATGTTATGGAAGTTAGTCGGCATCAAATTTGGCGGATTTAAGATTCCATTCAAACGTGGCATGTTTAGCAATTTGTTCTGACACAGTGAAATGGGAAACACCCTCTTGATAAGCAGGAGGGTGTTTTGTTATAATAATGGAGTACGTTAGATTTAGGTTTTTAGTTAGATTTTTTAGGAGGCATAGCGTGAAAGAATTACCCGCCGCCACACCAAGAAGGCATAACAAAATAGCCCTGCCTACAGCAAGGCGAAGAGCAGTTTCTAAGCTACAACGGCAAGCCCCTGAGATTGAATCAAGC
>JAIRYC010000072.1 GCA_031267965.1 Oscillospiraceae bacterium
ACAAGCCGCGACCAACGCATGATTTTTGCCACGGTGACGATTGTGCATACGGCTGACACCAAAGAACAGCTTGACGCGGACACGGAATCCCTGCTTTCCACGGCACGGAAAAACCTGTGCCAACTTGCGCCGCTCACATTCCAACAGCTTGACGGACTGAACACCGTCCTGCCGTTCGGCCACACGAAAATCTACGCCGTGCGCACGCTCACCACGGAATCCCTTGCCGTGCTCATGCCCTTCAAGGTGCAGGAGGTGCAGGACCGCGGCGGGCTGTATTACGGGCAGAATGCCATATCCCACAACCTCATCATGTGTTTGAAAGAATACCTTTTGAATCCTAACGCATTTAGGCTGGGCGTGCCGGGGAGCGGTAAATCTTTCGGCGCAAAGATGGAACTCGTCATGATTGCCCTCATGTTCCCCGAAGATGATATTTTGGTCTGCGACCCCGAAAATGAATACGGAATCATCAAGGCAATGGGCGGCGAGGTTATCCGAATCGCGGCGGGCAGCGACGACCACATCAACGCAATGGATATGGTGGACGGCTACGGCGAGGGCAGCGACCCGGTGATCGACAAATCCGAGTTTGTCTGCTCCCTCTTTGAGCAGCTTGACAAGAACGGGCTTATGCCGGAGGAAAAGAGCATCATCGACCGCTGCGTGCGCGACGTGTACGGCCATTACCGCGCGGGGGCAAGCTGCCGACCCTCGTCGTGCTGTACGAGGAACTCTTAAAGCAGCCAGAGCCGGAGGCGCGGCGGCTGGCCTTGAAGATGGAGCTTTTCGTGAGCGGCTCCCTCAACGCCTTTGCCCACAAGACCAACGTGGACGTGCGCAACCGCATTGTTGACTACAACATCATGGACCTGGGGGCGCAGCTTAAAACGATGGGCCTGCTTGTCATTACCGATGCCATGCTCAACCGCGTCACCGACAACTGGAGACGCGGCAAACGGACGCACATCTTCCTCGATGAGTTCCACGTCGTTTTCGAGAACGAGCACAGCGGGCAGTTTTTCAACTCAGCCTGGCGCAGGTTCCGTAAGCGTAACGCCTACCCGACAGGCATCACGCAGAATGTGGAGTACCTGCTGGATTCCGTGCTGGCGAGCACCATGCTCTCTAACTCCGAGTTTATCGTCATGCACAACCAGGCGGCTTCCGACCGCGACAAGCTGGCGCAGCTTCTCAATATTTCAAGTGAGCAGATGAGCTATATCACCAACGCGAAAGAGGGCGAGGGCTTAATCCGTATCGGGAGTGCGCTTGTGCCGTTCATTAACAAATTCCCGAAAGATACCGAACTCTACAAGCTGATGACCACGAAACCAAATGAAAAGTCGGTTGGCTGATTTTAGGCAAATTTTCAATGCGGACAGGCTGCCACAAACAGTCTGCCCGCTATCTTTATTTATGGAGGTGGAGCATGAAGAAACCACTTTTAATCATACTTGCGGTGATTTTGACCGCCGCGCTTGTGTTTTCCTACTATCAGCTTTGGCGGTACTTTTCCGCAGAAAAAGAAACCGAAGAACAGTTTACAGATTTGACGGAGCAAATCGAAACCCCATCGCCGACATTGCCGGAACACTCAAACGAAGAACCGCCGCCCGAATGGACTGTAACAGACCAATATGGGGCCTTGTTCGACCAAAACCCCGACATGATAGGTTTGATTAAGATTGACGGCACGACCATTGATTATCCTGTCATGCAAACGCCTGACCGCCCGGACTTCTATCTCAAACACAACTTTGAAAAGCAATGGAGCGACTACGGCGTACCCTACGCCGCCGAAGCCTGCTCCATCGACCCGCAGGGCGATAATGTTACCGTCTACGGACACCACATGAAATCCGGCAAGATGTTTGGCATTTTGGAGAGCTACAAGTCAAAGGACTTTTATCTTGAACACCCGATTATCCAGTTTGACACCCGCGCCGGATTCGAGCGATATGAAATAATCGCCGTGTTCAAGGTTAGCCCTGCCGCGTTCAAGTATAACGAATTTATCTCTGCCGCCGACCAAGCGGAATTTGACGAGTATGTGAGCCGATGTACGGCTCTTTCTTTTTATGACACGGGCTTGACCGCCAGTTATGGCGATAAGCTCATTTCTTTATCTACTTGCGAGTATTCCGCAAACAACAACCGCCTTGTGGTAGTGGCGCGAAAAATTGAGGAAGGAGGTGCGCCGAGTGGCTGACATCAAAACAAAAAACACGGTCAAGGATATTAAGATATTTGACCGCGCTTCCGATGTAGGTACGCACATGAAAAACGCCTTTGTGAAATCCAAAGACGCGGTTGAATCCGCTGACCGTGGGGCTGAACGGACACAGGACACCGGGCAAAATTCCCCGTCTGATTATGCTTCTGATAAGGTTTCGGGCGGCGCAAAGGATTTATCACAGCGGGCGGCAAACGGTTTGCGGAAGAATCCTGTTAAAAAGGCTTCCGAGAATATTGACAAAGCCAAAAACAATATGCAGGAAGTCAAGCGGCAAGTAGACAACATCAAAAACGCCGTAAAAAAGCCCGCCACCGACCAACCGAAAAAAGAAATGGTGAAACGGGCGCAGGACACGGCACGACGCACCGCTTCCCGCACCCGTGGGGCTGCCGATAAAACCATCAAAACGGTGGAGAAATCCGGCAAGACCATCAAGCAATCGGCGCGGAGTACGGAAAAGACCATAAAAACCGCTTCCAAGACCGTCAAAGGTACGGCGAAAACGGCGCAGAAAGGCATTAAGACCGCTGAAAAAACAGCGAAAGTCACCGTCAAAACCGCACAGCAGACAGCAAAAGCGACTGGGCGGGCGGCGCAGGCGGCCGCGAAAGCGGCAAAGGCTGCGGCACAGGCAAGTAAAGCGGCGGCAAAAGCCGCCATTCAAGCCGCAAAAGTCGCCGTCAAGGTCACGATTGCCACGGTCAAGGCGATTATCGCCGCCACAAAAGCCCTTATTTCCGCAATCGCGGCGGGCGGTTGGGTTGCTGTGGTGATTATCCTTATCATCTGCATGATTGGCTTGCTTGTCGGTTCGGTATTCGGGATTTTCTTCTCCGGCGAGGATGGCGGCAACGGCTACACCATGCCGATGGCGATACAGGAAATCAATCAAGAGTACGCTGATAAAATCGCTGAAATCCGCAATAACAATTCTCACGATGATGTGGTTATGTCAGGCACACGCGCCGAATGGAAAGAGGTACTGGCGGTCTACGCTGTCAAGGTCAACACCGACCCCGACAACGCACAGGATGTCGCCACGATGGACGCAAAGAAGAAAGAGCTTTTAAGCAGTGTCTTTTGGGATATGAACACCGTCACCCACCGCACCGAAACCAAAGAGGTTACAGAGGTAAGCGTTGAGGGTGATGACAATGAGGACTTCACCTCTACCGAAACCATAGTTACCAAGACAATTCTGTATATCACCGTTACCCACAAGACCGCCAACGAAATGGCGGCACAATACGGCTTTTCGGAACAGCAAAAGGCGCAGCTTGCCGAATTGCTCTCCGACCAATACGCCTACCTGTGGAGTGCGGTTCTCTATGGAATCCACAACGGCAGCGGCGATATTGTGGCGGTTGCAATCTCTCAAATCGGCAATGTGAACGGTGAACCCTATTGGAGTTGGTATGGCTTTAACAGCCGCGTGGCTTGGTGTGCGACTTTTGTTTCATGGTGCGCCAATGAGTGCGGCTATATCGACGCGGGCATTATCCCGAAGTTTGCCGCCTGCCAATCACAGGGCATTGCATGGTTCAAAGAGCGCGGACTATGGCAGGAATCCGGCTACGTTCCCGCCCCCGGCGACATTATCTTTTTCGATTGGGAGCCGGACGGACATTCTGACCATGTTGGCATTGTTGAGTACGTTGAGGGCGAAGTCGTCCACACCGTTGAGGGCAACACTTCTAACAGCGTGGCAAGACGCAGTTACAGACTGGACAGCAACAACATTTGCGGTTATGGTACGCCTATGTATTGATTTGACAACGCTAAAAAGGGCGGCTTCACAGTCGCCCTTACATAGCAAATGCGAACAACAAACAACGGAAGAACTACCTTCTATTCTTCCGCTGTTTTTGCTTCAATTATTGCTTTTGCTGTGGATTCAAGGATTTTTAAGTCTGTTACCTCACAGGAATCGAACAAACTTTCAAGCTGTCTGCGCCGCGTGGATTTCTCCACAGGCTTGTCCGGGAAAAGGTACTCGTCCACGGAAATGTCGAACATCGTGATTAGCTCTGAGAATACTTGAAAACTCGGATGTTGCCCCGTGTTTTCAATGGACATGATATAGCGCGGGGCTAAATCGACCATCTCTGCTACCTGTTCTCTTGTCCATCCTTTGCTTTCGCGGGAGGTCTTTATCGCCTGTCCGATGGCTTTGAAGTCGTACTTCTTTTTTTTGCTACGCATTAAAATATCACCCTATATCATTCTACAGTTCTCATTTGTAAAAGAAAACGATTATACAAATCTCACTGTGTATCTACACAGTTCCTGTTCCAAAAAAGAAATCATAGCTCCCTTGACAATAATCGAATGGTCGTTTATAATAATGCGTATGAGAGTTAAAGATTTTAGCAAAAAGGACGCCATCTTTGAGGCGACTATAAATCTACTCAATGAAATCGGGTTTGCGAATATTTCAATGTCAAAAATAGGAAAGGCAGCAGGAGTTTCTTCTTCAACCATATACGTCTATTTTGAAAACAAGGAGGATAGTTAAAAAAGGTTTATATAGACGTGAAGAAAAAAATGGCCGCTGCTATGATACAAGATATTCAACCAGGCATTCCATTGACGCAGATT
Source organism: Oscillospiraceae bacterium (assembly GCA_031267965.1). Lineage (GTDB taxonomy): Bacteria > Bacillota > Clostridia > Oscillospirales > Acutalibacteraceae > WRKY01. The sequence continues at coordinate 4,838 of JAIRYC010000072.1, forward strand.
ATTGACAAGTTTGTACGCAATATTTTAAGGTTTGTGCGGGAGCAAACGGCATATTTTCTTTTCATTGAACAATTTTCAAATTCTCCTTTAGTAGATTTATGCCAAGAAGAACTTGACAATCTCTTTCACCCGCTATGGAATGTGTTTTCAAAGGGAATTGAGAACGGCGAGCTAAAACAAACCATGCCTAATATGCTAATGACATATTGCTATCAACCAGTTACCTACTGTGCAAAAATGAGCGTACAAAGAAATATACCGATTACAGAATCCTTAACTCAGCAGATTGTGCAAATGAGTTGGGACGCAATAAAAATATAGTCCAAAAAATAAGTGGGCGAAAAGTCCGCTTATTTTAAGGCAATATAATAAACGACTATTCGATTATAATGAGGTGATATAGTGCAATATCCGCAACATATACAGGTTTTAATGCAAAATTCAACGGGCAAATTAGACCCTTACCCTGTCGTTGGAATCACGCAAGGCTCTGAATTGGAGTATGCGGTCCCATGTGTTGATGGCAGGTGAATTGGGGTTAGGAATAAACAATCACGAAAATATCAAAGTGATTGGCGCGGAACTGGAAAAAATGAAGATAATTTATAATCTTTGGCGGAATAATTTTTTCAAATTATATAAACGAATATTCGATTATATACCATATAAATTTTAGGAGGAACAAAGAGATGAAACGGATTTTTGTAATGCTTATCGCACTTGTGTTGTTGGGTACAGCAGTAATAGCATATGCAGCGCCCGTGAGCGAAGCTGTAACGGGTGGTGACCACGGTTGGGCTTATGGCGCATATTTTGGCGATATAAGCCAGCTCGGTTATATCGAAGAAGAACACTTTATTGAAGGTGTAGCACGACCCTATCAAATGACGGGAGAACTTTCTGCTGACGGTAAATGGACGCCGGAAGCAGGAGAAGGCGTCCCATATAAAACTCGTATCCTTGTTCGATACCCGGAAGATTCCGCAAAGTTTAACGGTACGGTCATTGTTGAATGGGCAGATATGAGTAATAAATATGAAACATCCTACGCCGATGCACAGGGTATGTACGAAAACGGTTTTGCCTATGTTTTAGTAACGGCAGAAAAGCTGGGTGCGGATAATCTAAAAACTTGGGATAGCGCACGATACGATAGTCTAACGATACCTGACGATAGCTTATCCTATGACATATTCACGCAAGCGGCACAGGCGGCAAAGGGACTTTTAGGCGCAAAGAAATTGATTGCTGTTGGATGTTCTGACGCAGGGAGCAGAATCCTCGCATACGCTAACGGCATTCAGCCATTAGAAAACACCTTTGACGCATTGATGACGGTTGTTAATGGCGGTAAAACATTTGGTTTCGGCAATGGTGTTGAGAAATCTTTCACTGTTGTGCGTGACGACCTTTCTATTCCCGTTATGGTAATAAACTCACAGACCGAAGCTCTTTCCTACGCTGATTACAGACAATCTGATACAGACCTTTTCCGCTCTTGGGAAATTGCCGGAGCAGCATACGCCCCGGACAAACAAACGCGATTTCTGTGGCAGAAAACCGACCGTGACGGGATTACTGATTTGGATAGAGAAATTGCAGAATATCGTCCCAATGAAATTAACTGGCTATATACCCTCAATGCGGCATTCCTACGGGTACACGAATGGATTAACGACGGTAAATCACCGCAGAAATTTACACCTATTGAAATCAAGAACGGCGAATATGTCCTTAATGAATATGGAAATGTTCTTAGCGGCGTCCGTTTGCCGGAGATTGAAATACCAACAGCTCAGTATGCGGCACATCCCAACGAACCGCTTGCAGGATATACAATTCGCTTTTCCGAAGATGAATTGAAAAAACTGTATCCAACCCATGAGGACTATGTATCAAAGGTATCCGAATCGGCAAAAAAAGCCGAAGATGCAGGCATAATTCTACCTTATCGCACGGCTGAATATACAAAAGCGGCAGAAGTCACTTCCGTTCCTGTTATGCTTATGCCCGACTTATCCAATCCTTATTTGATTTACTTTATTATTGGTACGATTGTGCTTGTCTTGGTGATTGCATTGCTTGTATTTGTAACCGTCAAGATTGTTAAGAAGATTCGCAAAGGACGCAAAAAAAGAAAGGGAAATAAGATGAAACAAATAACGGCATTAATGCTGATTTGCGTTTTAAGCCTTTCGCTCGTTGCCTGTTCAGGCGGTAATAATAACTCGGCGCAAATATTACCCAATCAGCTTGTGCAGGTTATGGACGGAGCAACCACAAGGGGTGGCTTTGAGGTTACAGGCCCCGTTGCGGGCGGCGAACACGGTTGGGCTTTCGGCGCGTACTTTGGTGATATTAGCAAGCTCGGCTATATTGAAGAAGAATACTTTATAGAGGGCGTCGCGCAACACTATCAACCCGTGGGAGAACTCGGCAGGGACGGACAATGGACACTGGAAGCGTTCAGCACTGCCCCATATAAAACCAGATTCATCGTGCGCCGACCTGCTGACCCTGCGAAGTTTAACGGCACGGTTATTATGGAATGGGCAAATGTGAGCGCAGGTTATGACATTTCGATGATGGATAATCAAGGTCTTTTTGATGAGGGTTTTGCTTATATTGGCGTTTCGGTGCAGGTGAACGGTTTAACCGGGTTTGAAGAAAATCCGCAAGGTTTACTTGCGTGGGATTCCGAACGGTACGGCAGTTTGAATATACCCGATGATGGATTGAGCTACGATATATTCACACAGGTTGCACGCGCTGTCAGCAAGGATAGTCCCAAAGACGGCGTTGACCCAATGGGCGGCTTGGAAGTCAAAAAGCTGTTTGCTATGGGTGAATCACAGTCGGGCGGCAGAGTATTAAGCTATACAAATGGCGTCCAGCCGATTGAGGGATTATTCGATGGTATTGTCCTGATTGTCAACGCCGGACGCGGAAATGACTTTTTAGATGAAATGGCGCACGTCAAGGACGAAAGCGGCGAAACTCAACTGCGAAATGTTGAATCAAGAGTTAGAGAAGATATAAATTGCAAGGTATTCATTATGAATACACAGACCGAATCGGCGTTCCTCGGCAGCCTTTCACAGCCCGATTCAGCAAATATTAGGTCATTGCAGGTGGCGGGAGCAGCACATGGCGCACCCAGTATTGTTGAAAGTATCAATCAGAGGACGGACAGGGACGGAATCAGCAATATATTTTCGGAGCTTTCAGCTTATGACATGACCGTGGTGGATTGGTCTTATGTATTTGAGGGTATATTGATTCAGCTTGAAAACTGGATTGACAATGGAACAGAGCCACCGCACATTTCCGAAATGGAAGCCGCAAACTGGATTCTGCCTAACGTGGACAGCGTTAATATGCTGATGAGTATGGTTTTCGGTTATCACGAGGACGAATATAAAAATGCAAAGGGCGGCGTCCGCTTGCCCGAATTGGAAGTGCCTACCGCCCGATATTCCGTTAATATGCTGACGAGCGGATTAGGTGGATACAGAATCCCGTTTACCGAGGAAGAACTGTTAAAACTATATCCGACTCATCAAGACTATGTTGATAAAGTGACGGCGGCAGCGAGAGCGGCAGAAGCAGCGGGGCTTATTTTACCCTATCGTGCGGAGCAATATATTAAAGAAGCCGAAGCCGCGCCCGTACCGAGGGCTGTCGTGCCTGAATTAAGCTATGGTAAATGATAAAGCGAGGTATAGAAAGTGAAAGGCGCAATTTTATATTTTTCCCTTACGGGAAACACAAAACTTGCCTGTGAATATATCAGCCAAAAAACGGCAGGAATAGATTTTGAGATTTTTAATATGCGAGATAGCTGTCCAAACCTCTCCGATTATCAAATCGTAGGATTTGCTACGTTTGCCAGCGAATTTAAGGTCGCCGCGTATGTTCGCAGTTTTATTGGAAATATGAAAATGATAAAAGATAAGCCTGCGTTTGTCTTTACGACTTATGGCCGAGATAATGGCTGTGCGACAAGGGTATTAGCGGATATGTTGAGCGATAAAGGGTTCCGCATTGTCGCTGAACACTCTTTGAACACACCGGAAAACTATCCCCCCATTATTCGCAAGGAACATGGTCATGTGGATAACCCAACTCCTGAACAGATGGCATCTTTTGACCGCTTCATAAAAGATTTGGCTGATGTTTGCAAGCAAATTGATTCGGGATTAAATATCAAATCAATCACGATTCCTGCGGAACTGCGCTATCGCATTATGAGCAAAATTTCTTCACGAAAAATGATGCAATCCATGATGGGCAATAAACAGGTTGACAAAGCTCTTTGTATAAAATGCGGATTATGTGCGGCGGTATGTCCTTACGGCGCGATCTCCGCAAGCGGTTATCCCACATTTGATGAATCAAAATGTGTCGGCTGCTTTGCCTGTTACAACCGATGCCCGAAAAAAGCGATATTCACAAAGGATTTTCAGCAGTTTGCGAATTACAGCGAACCGCTTCCTCAATTTGTCGAAAAACTAAAATGATAAGGGTAATTTTACCTCGAGATTAAAGAAGCCAGAGCGATAATATGAAGA